>NZ_JBEZBW010000020.1:0-100128 GCF_040647305.1 Saccharothrix sp. NPDC042600
CTCTACGAGTGGTCCGTCACCGACCTGGAGGCGTTCTGGGGCGCTCTCGCCGAGTTCTTCGAGGCGGACGGCGGCCGGCGCGGGCTGGGCCTCGGCGGGCCGGGTCGCGATGGGCACGGTGTCGCGGTCCGGTGGCGGCACGCGGATCGGTTCCGTGGACATGTCCGCACGCTAGCCGAGCGCCGGCGGCCCGCCTGCTCCGAACGGAGTGCGATTTCTGCCCACCGCGCCTGCGGCCCCCCGTGAGCCGCGGCCGGTGCGGCACCGCGCCGCACCGGCCCACCATGCCCGCCGCCCGCCCGAAAGGTCAACCACCCCAACGGAAAACGAACACAAGCGACCATCCGAAAACTACCGGGAGGTATCCGGAACCGACCCATTGACCCGCACCGAGTCCGCGCTCTAGCCTTCACCGCCAATGGGTCACGTTCAGACCTTTACGGAGATGGCCATGCGCACTCTGGGTCGTGCAGGCGTTCTCGGCTTCGCCCTTTGCCTGGGCCTGACCGTGGCACCCCTGCCCGCTGCACCAGCAACACCGGCACCGGCAACACCGGCGCCCGCCGGCTGCCCCACCCTCGACCGCACACTGCCCTGGCACGGCGAGAACCGCGAATCCCTGCAAGCATTGCTCGACGCGCACTGCGGGCGCAAGCCCGGCCGACGCCCGGTCGCCGCGTTCGACTGGGACCACAGCGTCATCCGCAACGACGTCGGCGACGCCACCGTGTTCTGGTTGCTGCGCAACAACAAAGTCCTCCAGCCGCCGGGCCGGGACTGGCGCGCGACCAGCGCCTACCTGACCGACGCCGGCGCGACCGCCCTGCGCGCCGCGTGCGGCGCGGCCGAGCCGGGCACGCCGCTGGTCACCTCCGGCCCGGACACCCGGTGCGCCGACGAGGTGCTGAGCGTGTACGCGCAAGCCAGGACCACGAGCGGCGCGACCGCCTTCGCCGGGGCCGACCTGCGCCGAACCGAGCCGGGCTACGCGTGGGCCGCGCAGCTGCTCGCGGGCCGCACCGACGCGGAGGTCGCCGCGTTCGCCGCCGCCGCGCGCGCCGAGAACCTGGCCGCGCCGGTCGGAGCCACCCAACGGGTCGGCAGCAGGCAGGTCACCGGCTGGGTGCGCTACTACGACCAGCAACGCGACCTGATCGACGCCCTGCGCCGGACCGGGTTCGACGTGTGGGTGGTGTCGGCGTCACCCGAACCCGTCGTGCGCGTGTGGGCCGCCGGCGTCGGCATCCCCGCCGACCGCGTGATCGGCATCCGCAACGTCCACAAGGGACACCGGCTCACCTACGCGTTCGAGGGCTGCGGTGGAGTCCCGGACGGGCCGACCGCGCCCATCACCTACATCGACGGCAAGCGGTGCTGGCTCAACAAGGTGGTCTTCCACGTGCCCGACCGGCGCGCGTTCGAACGCCAACCCGCCGCCCGCCGCCCGGTGTTCGCCGCCGGCGACTCCACCACAGACCTGACCTTCGTCGCCGACGCCACCGCGCTGCGCCTGGTCGTCAACCGCAACAAGGCCGAGCTGATGTGCCACGCCTACGACAACAGCGACGGCCGCTGGCTGGTCAACCCGATGTTCCTGCAACCCCTCCCCCAGCGCGCCACCCCCTACCCGTGCAGCACGACCGCCCACACCGCGTCCGACGGCACCCCGGGACCGGTCCGGCGCGCGGACGGCACCGTGATCCCCGACCAGCTCGACACCGCGTTCTGAACCGCCCTCCGCGATCTCCCTGCGATCCTTGGAGTCCCCCGATGGACCGACGAAGCTTCCTGGCCGCCGCCCTGGCCGCCGGGACCTACTCGATGCTGCCCCCGAGCCTCGTCCGCGCGCTGGCCCAACCCGCACCGACCGGCGGTCTGGAGATGGTCGAGCACGTGGTCGTCTTCATGCAGGAGAACCGCAGTTTCGACCACTACTTCGGTTCGCTGCGCGGTGTGCGCGGTTACGGCGATCGCAACGCGATCACGTTGCGCGCCAACGGGAAGTCGGTGTTCCACCAGCCCGACGGCACCGGTTACGTCCTGCCCTACGGCACCGACAGCCACCAGCTCGCGGGCACCCCGCACTACTGGACCGACGGCCACGACGCGTGGAACAAGGGCAAGTACGACCGGTGGGTCCCGGCCAAGGGCAAGCACACCATGTGCTTCTACGACCGCGCGGACCTGCCGTTCTACTACCAGCTCGCCGACGCGTTCACCGTCTGCGACGCCTACCACTGCTCGGTGATGGGCTCCACCAGCCCCAACCGCAGCTACCACGTCACCGGCATGATCGGCAACGAGCCGGACGGGTCGCGTGCCATCGGCAACGCCGCCTACGCCGAGGACACCCACGCCGGCTACACGTGGAAGACCTACTCCGAGCGCCTGGAGGCCGCGGGCGTGTCGTGGAAGGTGTTCCAGGAGTGGGACAACTACCAGAACAACAACATCGAGTTCTTCCAGATCTTCAAAGCGGTCGCGCGCAAGGCCCTGCAACCGTTGGGGCTCAAGAGCATGCACACCTTCTACGGCAGGGTCCGCGCCGCGTCCGCGACCGAACGCGCGAACCTGCTCGCCAAGCTGGACCAGGGTGTCGCGACCCTGACGACCGCCGAGCGCAGCCTGTTCGAGCGCGGGTTGCGGCGGGTGCCGACCGGGGACCTGACCGCGTCCTTCCGCGCCGCCGTCGCCGCCGACGCCCTGCCCGCGGTGTCGTGGATCCTCGCCTCGGAGGACCAGTGCGAACACCCGTCCTCGGACGGCCCGAGCACCGGGTCCGAACTGGTGTGGCAGGTGCTCGACGCGTTGGCGTCCAACCAGGCCGTGTGGAACAAGACCGTGTTCCTGCTCAACTACGACGAGAACGACGGCTACTTCGACCACGTGCCGCCGCCCGTGCCGCCGACGACCGAGACCTCCGAGTGGGTCAACGGCGCGCCGATCGGCCTCGGGCCGCGCGTGCCGCTGCTGGTCGTGTCGCCGTGGAGCCGGGGCGGGAACGTGTGCTCGGAACTGTTCGACCACACGTCCGTGCTGCGGTTCCTCGAAGCCGTGACCGGCGTGCGGGAGACCAACATCAGCGCGTGGCGGCGCAACCTGTGCGGCGACCTGACCGCCACGCTCGACACCGCCGCCGCGGGCCCCTACCCCGGCTTCACCCGCCCGGTGCCCACCGCCGGGTCCGGTCCGTCCACGCCCGCGCCGCCCAGCCCGCAGGTCATGCCGACCCAGGAGCCGGGCACCAAGCCCGCCCGCAAGCTGCCCTACAACCCGCAGGTCGGCACGCGGCAGACCAAGTCGTCCGGGCGGGTCTGGTTCGACCTGACCAACAACGGCACCCGGCACACCCATTTCTCCGTCTACGCCAACGCGCACCGCAGCGACGGCCCGTGGCGCTACGACGTCGCGCCGGGCGCGACCACGTCGGACTACTTCAGCGTCCAGACCTACGGTGGCGGGAAGTACGACCTGTCCTGCTACGGCCCCAACGGGTTCTGCCGCCGCAGCACGGGCGACCTGAACGCGCCCGGCGCGGGCGTGGAGGTCACCGCGACCACCAGCACCGCCGAGGACGGACTGGTCACCCTCACGTTCACCAACACCGGCACCACCGAGGTCACGTTCACCGTGAAGGCCAACGCCTACCGCACCGGCTCGTGGACCTACGTCGTGCCGGCCGGCGCGACGCGCACCGACACCTGGCACGCCGGGTGGTACGGCAACCGGTGGTACGACATGACCGCCACCGTCAACACCGACGCGTCCTTCTCCCGCCTGTTCCGCGGCCACGTCGAGACCGGCGCGCACGGCGTCACCGGCTGAGACCCCGCTGTGGTGGGGCCACACACCGTCCGGGCCCAGGACAGTGGCCCCACCACATGGTTCTCGCGCGCCCTGGTGCCTAGATTTCGGTGCTATGCACCTGACCCGCGAGCGCTCGACCTGGCTGGACGACCACGAGACGGCGGCCGAGTACGCGGCCCGGCGGCTCGCGGACGACTGCGGCATCGACCCCGGTGCGTTCGGTGTCGTGTGGGCGAACATGCGCAAGGGGCACCGGTTCGGCGAGCTGCGCGTGCTGCCCGGGTTGGCGGAGGCCTTCGAGGACTGGGTGGCCGAGCACCGCTGACGTGGGCGACCACCACACCGCCGCCGGCGAAAATGGTGATGTCCACCAACGACCGGCGGCTCCGGCGTTCCTAGCATCGGCGTAACGCATGTGACTGCGATCACCTCAACGTGGAGGAAGCGTCATGCCGATCCGTCCCCCTGCCCGCGGCCCCGCCGCGGTGCTGCTCGCCGCCGCGACCGCCCTGGCCGCGGCCACCCTGGTCGCCACCCCCGCCTCGGCCGCCACCCTGCGCGAGGTCACCGGGTTCGGCACCAACCCCGGGAACCTCCAGATGTTCCGGTACGTGCCCGACCGCCTGCCGACGGGCCGCCCGGTCGTGCTGGCCTTGCACGGCTGCACCCAGAACGCCTCGTCCTACGCCACCGGCACCGGCTGGCTGAAACTGGCCGACCAGCACCGGTTCACCGTCGTGTTCCCGCAGCAGCGCTCGGCGAACAACGCGAACTCGTGCTTCAACTGGTTCGAGCCCGGCGACACCCGGCGCGGGTCGGGCGAGGCGCTGTCGATCAAGCAGATGGTCGACCGCACCCGCCAGGACGTCGGCGCGACCGCCGCCTACGTCAGCGGCCTGTCCGCGGGCGGCGGGATGACCTCGGTCATGCTCGCCACCTACCCGGACGTGTTCTCCGGCGGCGGTGTGGTCGCCGGCCTGCCCTACGGCTGCGCGACCTCGGTCTCGACGGCGTTCACCTGCATGAACCCGGGCGTGAACCTGTCCCCCGCGCAGTGGGGAGACCGCGTCCGGTCGGCGTTCTCCCACTCGGGCCCGCGCCCGAAGGTGTCGATCTGGCACGGCACCTCCGACACGACCGTGCGGCCCATGAACGCCGTCGAGCTGGTCGAGCAGTGGACCAACGTCAACGGCACCGACCAGACCCCGGACACGACGGACACCATCGGCGGCTACCCGCACCGGGTGTACGGCGGCACGGTCGAGCACTTCGAGATCACCGGCATGGGCCACGGCCACCCCGTGGACCCCGGCACCGGGTCCGCCCAGTGCGGCACGGCCGGCGCGTACGTCCTCGACGTGAACATCTGCGCGGCCCACCACCTGGTCCGGTTCTGGGGCATCGCCGACTCCGCGCCGCCGACCACCACCACCACCACCACGACCTCGCCCGCCACCCCGCCGTACACCGACACGGCACTGGGGACGCCGACGGACCACTACGTCGCCGGCCGCGTGGACGTGACCGAGTACAACACCCTGGGCGCCCGCTACGGCTACTCGACGCCGATCACCCTCTACCGCTGCGCGACCGACTGGACCGACAAGCCCGACTGCTCCCCGATCTGACCGCTCGGCGGCACCGGGCGCCCGCCCGGTGCCGCCCTTCACCGCAGCACAGGCCCGCCGACCGACGCCCACTCCGACCAGTGGCCGCTGGGCACCACCTGGTACCGGCCGCCGACGGGCCGCACCGGCGACCCCGCCAGCACCTCCAGCCGGCCGTCCGGGTTGGTCCCGACGTCCAGCGCGGACGTGCCCGGCCCGAACGACTCCCAGGCCGACCAGCCCGCCCCGTTCTCCCAGCGGTGCCACGTCGTGGAGCCGTCGCCGGCGAACACCTCCAGCCGGCCGTCACCGTTGCGCCCGATGTGGACCTTCGCGTGCGCCGGCCCGCCGAAGCCGGACCACGACCAGGTCCCGCCCGGCCCGTCCTGCGCCGCCCGCGCCAGCCCGCCGGCGCCGGAGGCGACCAGTTCCAGCGCACCGTCCGGCCGCCGCCCGACGGCGAGGTCACCGGCGCCGCCGACCCGTCCCAGTTCCGCGAACCCGGCCTCCCACCCGGCCGGCCCCTGGCCGCGCCGCCGCACCACCCCGTCGGCGAGGGCGAACACCTGGAGCCCGCCCAGCGCGTCACGCCCCGTGGCCAGGGTGGCGTCCGCCGGCCCGCCGAAGGCCGTCCACCCGGACCAGTCACCGCCGGGCGAGGTCTGCCACCGGTGGTAGACCCCCACCGGCCCGGACGCGAACACCTCCAGCCGACCGTCGGCGTTCTGCCCCACCGTCATGCTTCGCGCGGCAGTCCCGAAGGACTCCCACCCACCCCACCGGTTGGGCGAGGACTGAGCCCTCCGATCCACCCGCCCCTCCCCCGCCGCCAACACTTCCAGCCGCCCGTCGAGGTTGCGCGCCACCGACAACACGGCCGAACGCGGCCCGCCGAACGGGTACCACTCCGACCACGACCCGCCCGGCGTCACCTGGTAGCGCCCCCACACCTGGTCCGCGCCGCCGACGAACACCTCCTGCCGACCGTCCACACCGGACACCACGGCGACCCGGTCCGACGACGCCGACGACGCCTCCACCGAGTACTGCCGACTACCGTCGCGGAAGTCCAATCCCGCCAACCACACGCCGCGCTGCCCCCACCCCGCGTGGCTGACCCACCACCGCCCGCCGTCCGCCACGACCTCGGCCGCGTGCGCGTAGACGTGCCCGCTCAACCCGTCGGCCGTGAACCGGAACGGATCGGCGCTGGTGAAGACGTCGGTGCCGACGTACCCGCCCCGCGGCCCGAGGAACAACCGCCAAGCCCCCTCGGCGAAGACCACGAACGGCGACTCGGTGTTGCCGCCGCCGACCCCCGACGACGGGTCGCGGAACGCGATCCCCCGCTCGCCCCAGTGCACCAGGTCCGTGCTGGTCCGGTAGGCGACCACGTGGTTGCCGCCACTCGCGGGCTCGGTGGCGGTGTAGTACATGACCCACCGATCCCCCACCCGCACCACGTGCGGGTCACGCGCCACCGCCCCGTCCCGGAACAGCGGCCCGCCGGCCAACCGCGTCCACGTCTCCAGGTCCCTCGACGTGGCCAGGTTGATCGCGTGCCGGCTCGGGTCCACGCCACCGCCCGCGTAGAACATGTAGTACAGGTCGCCGTGCTTGATCACGTGCGGCGCCCACAGGTGCGTTTCGCCGTACGACGGGTCGGTGTGCAGCGCGGGCGGCCGGGTGGTCCAGGGTCCGCGCAGGTCCGGTGCGGTGGCGTGGGCGAAGGTGTCCTCGTCCTCGTCGTCGGCCGGTTCGGTGTGCGTGATGCCGAACAGGTGCCAGGTGCCCGCGTCGTCGCGGATCAGGGTGTGGTCGTTGATGTACCGGGCTTGGGTCGTGCTCGGGTCGTAGACCCGCACGAACGGCGCGGCCCCGACGTCGGCGACGGCCGTGGCGGGCGCCACCAGGGCGGCGACCACCACGGCCACGAGCAGCCTCACGACACACCCGGGCCGGCGGACCCGTTGAGCCAGGCCCACTCCGACCAGGTGGAGAACCCGGTCTGCCACTTGTGGAACACACCGGCGCGACTGGTGCCGAACACCTCGATCCGCCCGTCGGCGTTGTTCGCGGTCGCGACCTCCGCCCCACCGGTGCCGAACGTCTCCCAGCCCGAGTAGGGTGCATTGGGCCGCTGCTGCCAGCTGTGCGCCGCGGTGTCGCCGTTGATGGCGAACACCTCGACCCGCCCGTCCACGGACCGCCCGGTAGCCAACTCGGCGTCCGCTATCCCGCCCGTGCCCTCCCAGCCGGACCACGACGTGGCACTGGTCTGCCACTTGTGGAACACCCCGGCGTGACTGGACGCGAACACCTCAAGCCGCCCGTCCTGGTTGTGGCTCACCGCGACGTCCCGGCCACCCCCACCGAAGTCCTCCCACGCCGACCAGCCGGCGTTGGGCGAGGTCTGGTACAGGTGCTGGAACGTGCTGTCGGACAGGGCGAACACCTCAAGCCGCCCATCCGGCGCGGCCTCCATCGCCAACCGCGACAGGGAAGGCCCACCCAACCCCTCCCAGGCCGACCACCCGGCCCCCGTCTGCCACCGGTGGAACACCCCGCCGGCATTGGACGCGAAGACCTCCACCCGCCCGTCGGCGTTGGCCCCCACCGCGACCCGGTACCCACCACCCCCGAAGTTCGCCCACCCGGACCAGGTCCCACTCGGCGCGGACTGCCACATGTGGTCAAAAGTGCTGTCGGACAAGGCGAACAACTCCAACCGCCCGTCCCCGTTGGCCGCGATCCCCAACTGGGCACCCCGCGGCCCACCCACGAACCGCCACTCCGACCAACCACCGTTCACCGCGGTCTGCCACGCGTGGTACACCCCGTCCGCCCCGGCCGCGAACGCCTCCAACCGCCCATCGGCCGACCGAGCGGACACCACCCGCCCACTGGCATACGGATGCACCCGCCGCCCCATCCCACTCCACAACGCGTCCGCGATCACGACCGCGTCGCCGGCTTCCACCCCGTACCGGTACCGGTACTGCGACGCGGGCCGCTGAACGTCGGCGGCGACGTCCCCGATCGAGGCGTTGTTCCAGGACCCGTTGGGATACTCGCGCTCCATGCCGTTCAGGAAGGAGTTGGTGGCGAACACGGGATCAATGCACTGCGCCGGCTGACACCACCCAGCCGAGGGCCGTTGCTGGAAGAGCCCGAGCGAATCGTGGTCAACGGCCTCGGAGTAGTTCATGATGCCGGTCTCCACGATCACGGTGGAAATGGCGATGGCAGCGGCATGGCGGTTCAACCCTCGCGCACGCACGGTATCGACGACGACCCGAGCACAGGACATCCGGTAGGCGGTGAGGTGCCCGGCCATCTTGGTCGCCAACTGCGGGTTCAACTGAGCGGCAAGATTGCCATCCATGGCCGACGGCCCGTTGGCGTCACAGGGAGCGGTAGCGATAGCAGCCCGCACGTCCTGCGGCCAAATCTCATCGGGATCAACGGGCTGCGCACCAGCAACCGGCACCCAAACACCCATCAAACAAAGCACAAGAACAAACACACGTCTCAACAACACAACTCCCCCTCAACGAAACACGAATCAGCGCGCGCAGCGCGCCCGTAGGGCCTGGTGAGGTCACACCCCAACCCGGGCTTCTTGCTTGTGTCATCTCCGTATGGCCTGCCCGAAGGGCTACCACACTTTCCCGGGGTTGGGCCAAAAAGTTTTGCGAGGAACGAGCAAAAGTTTTTCGACCAGCCCCGGGAAAGTGTGGTTGGCTCCGCCAGGCCATACGGAGATGACACAAGCAAGAAGCCCCCGCCTTTTCTTTTGCTTTTGTGTCATCTTTGGCGGCCTGCCCGCCGGCGAGGCTCTTTTCTCTTTGAACCAACGCTGACGCTCTCATGCCCACGCTTCGCGGGTCTGAACGCAACGCGCTCCGCGCTTTCAAGCTCGGACGCGCTTCGCGCTTGAACGCGCGAAGCGCTCGAAAGATAAAAGCGCCTCGCCGGCGGGCAGGCCCCCGGGGGTGGAAGGGCGTCGGTTCGTTCCCCGTACGGCCTGCCGGAGGCAACCACCCTTTGGTCTTCTGTGCAACCGGTAAAGCGTGGTTGCACAGAAGACCAAAGCGCGGTAGGGCTGCGCCCAGGCCGTACGGGGAACGAACCGAGGCCCTTCCTTGGCTTGGCAGCCCTTCAAAAGCCGCGCGCCTGCGGCGCGGAGCCCGCGGCTCGCCGTCGCCGGCTTAGGTGATCGGTGGTCCGGAGGAAGCGTTCAGCCACGACCACTCGGACCAAGTGGCGAAGCCCGTCTGCCACTTGTGGTACACGCCCGCGTGGCTGGTGCCGAACACCTCGATCCGCCCGTCCGCGTTGTTCACCGCCGCCACCTCAGCGCCACCCGTGCCGAACGTCTCCCACCCCGAATAGGGCGCGTTGGGTCCGGTCTGCCACATGTGCGCTGCGGCGTCCGTGTTGATCGCCACCACCTCGACCCGGCCGTCCACCGTTCGGGCGCTGGTCAGCTGTGAGTTCGCCGGGCCACCGACGCCCTCCCAGCCGGACCACGACGTGGCGTTGGTCTGCCACCGGTGGAACACGCCCGCCGGGCCCGAGGCGAAGACTTCCAGCCGGCCGTCCGTGTTGTGGTTGACCGTCAGGTCGTGGCCGCCCCCGCCGAACGCCTCCCACGCCGACCAGCCGCCGTTCGGCGCAGCCTGGTAGACGTGCTCGAACACGCTGTCCGACAAGGCGAACACCTCAAGCCGCCCGTCCGGAGCGGCCTCCATCGCCAATCGTGACGACGGCGGTCCGCCCAAACCCTCCCAAGCCGACCAGTCGGCCGGTCCCGTCTGCCACCGGTGGAAGACGCCGTTGGCGTTGGACGCGAAGACCTCCACCCGCCCGTCGGCGTTGGCGCCCACCGCGACCCGGTACCCACCGCCGCCGAAGTTCGACCAACCCGACCACTCACCGCTGGGGCCCGTCTGCCACATGTGGTCAAAAGTGCTTCCGGACAAGGCGAACAGCTCCAGACGGCCGTCGCCGTTGGCCGCGATCCCCAGCTGGGCGCCGCGCGGCCCGCCCACGAACCGCCAGTCCGACCAGCCGCCGTTCACGGCCGTCTGCCACGCGTGGTGGACACCGTCGGCCCCGGCCGCGAACGCCTCCAACCGCCCGTCGGCCGAGCGCGCCGACACCACCCGCCCACTGCCGTACGGGTGGGGACGGACCGCCGAGTCCTCGATGATCTTCCGGTACCGCAGTGCCTTGTAGTCGCCGTTGGGGTGACTGTCGAGGTACCGGTCGTTGATGTTCGCGCGCAGGTGGGAGACCGGGGTGGAGCCGAAGGAGTAGTAGGCGAAGCCGCCCCGGTCGTCGGTCCACTCGTGGAAGATCAGGACGTGGTCCCGGTGCGAGTTGAGGATGTCGCCCGCCCGCAGGTCCGCGCGTGGGATCTCCTGCGAGTAGTCCGGCAGGGTCCCGGTCCACGGGTTGGCGTCCAGGTGCCACGCCATCGCCACGTACCCCGAGCAGTCCCGGCGGTACCGGTAGTCCCCACCCGGACCCCACGCGTAGCCCTGCTGGTCGTACGGGCCGGGCTGGTGGTCCACCCAGTACTGGGCCCGCCAGATCACCTCGCTGCGGGTGATGGGACCGCCGCGCACGGAGTCGGCGCGGGCCGGGGTGGTCGTGAGGAGTCCGCTCGACACGGCGGCGAGGACCGCGGGCAGCGCGAGGACGGTTCTTCGTCTCATCACGGGTGCCACAGGACGTCCATCATCACCGGCAGCTCGCGGCCGATGCCGTTGCGGGCCACGCACTCGATCCAGTGGCCGCAGTCGTACTCGACCATCCAGCTGTTGCCGATGCCGCTGGCCAACAGGTGCTGGTGGAACTCGTAGGTGAGCCGGTGCGCCTGCGCCTCCAACAGGTCGTCGTGCCGCGTGCCCGCGTACAGCACGGTGTGCACGCCGCTCAACCCGCTGACCCGGTGCCACGGGTTGTTGAATCCCCACGACCCGTCCCACGGCGCGCCGAACGGGCCGTCCAGCGGCAGGCCCTTCTCCGGCAGGGGCGCGGTGACGGCGGTGCGCATGCGCTGGTCTTCCAGGTTGTAGCCGCCGGACATGCCGATGGCCATGCGGAACAGCCACGGCCGGTGGGTGGCGTGCCGGATCGCCGTGTAGCCGCCCATCGAGAACCCGGCGACCGCGCGGCCCTCGCGGGCGCGGATGGTGTTGAGGTTGTCGTCCACCCACGGGATCAACTCGTCGAGGTGGAACCGGTCCCACTGCTGGACGCCGGCGGACTGGTTGACCCAGTTGGTGCCCCACCCGGCCCAGCCGGCCTCGGCGGCGACGGTGATGATCGGGTACCCGTGGGTGACGGCCTCGATGTTGGCCTCGTTGTGCCACGCGCCGGGGCTCTGCGCCCGCCCGTGGTACAGGTACAGGACCGGGTAGGCGACGTTGGGGTTGTAGTTGCTGGGCAAGGTGATGATCACGTCGTGGTAGGTCCACGCCAGCGCGCGGGTGTCCACGGAGTTGGTGTGGATGTTGACCACGTACGTGCGCGGCGTGGTCTGCATGACGTTGCGGACCTCGATGCCGTGGCCGTTGTGGAACTGCGGCGCGGCGCTCGCCGGCGTGGCGCCACCCAGCAGGCCGCCGAGCAGCACGAAGGTGAGCAGG
Organism: Saccharothrix sp. NPDC042600; assembly: GCF_040647305.1. Lineage (NCBI taxonomy): Bacteria > Bacillati > Actinomycetota > Actinomycetes > Pseudonocardiales > Pseudonocardiaceae > Saccharothrix > Saccharothrix sp. NPDC042600. Next base: position 12,074 of record NZ_JBEZBW010000020.1, read on the forward strand.
ATGACTTTGAGGCGTTTCACGTGCGGGTTCCTCCCCGAGACGAGCCGCGAGAGGTGAGTGGTCCCCTACCACCCGGTAGCTCTCGCTGCGCCCGGTAGCGCATCATGTGCGGAGTGTCAGGAGGTCCTTCGCTGGAGAACGCCGGAAATTCTGGAAACCCGGACGACGTGGCCGCGTTCGCCCGGGAGCTGAAGCGCTGGACCCGGCGCGGGCCGCGCGGGCCGGTGAAGGTGGCGGCGCTGGCGAAGCGGCTCGCGGTGTCGCAGAGCACCCTGTACGCCTACCTGGCGGGCACCACCCTGCCGTCCAGCGAGGCCCTGGACGACCTGCTCACCGCGCTGGAGGTGCCCGCCGACGAGCACCGGCGGCTGGCCACCGAGCGCGACCGCCTGCACCGGCCGCGCGGGTCGGCCCGGCCGGACCGGCCCGCCGAGCTGCCCGCCGACCCGGCCGGGTTCACCGGTCGCGCGGCGGAACTGGCGGCGCTGGACCGGGCGCTGGCCGAGGGTCCGCCGATCGTCGTGGTCGCCGGGCCGGCCGGGGTGGGCAAGACCGCGTTGGCGGTGCGCTGGGGGCACCGGGCGCGGTTCCCCGACGGGTGCCTGTACGCCGACCTGCACGGCTACTCGCCGGGCGAGCCGCGCGAGCCGGGCGCGGTCCTCGCGGGCCTGCTGCGCAGCCTGGGCGTGGACGACATCCCCGACGACCCGGCGGAGCGGGCGGCCCGGTTCCGCAGCGCCCTGGCCCGCAGGCGGCTGCTGCTGGTGCTGGACAACGCCCTGGACGTCAACCAGGTCCGGCCGCTGCTGCCCGGCGGGCCGCCCGCGTTCACCGTGATCACCTCGCGCACCGACCTCGCCGGGTTGCAGGTCCGGCCGGGGGCGCTGCGCGTGGACCTGCGGCCGTTCGACCCCGACGACGGCGTGGAGCTGCTGCGCGCGCAGGTCGGGCCGCGCGTGGACCGGTCCGCGCCGGCCGCGTTGCGCCTGGCCGAGCGCTGCGGCGGGCTGCCGCTGGCGTTGCGGATCGTGGCCGCGCGCGCCCAGGGCGGGCAGTCGCTGGAGGAACTCGCCGACGGGTTGGGCCCGGGCCTGGACGGGTTCGACGTCGGCGACCCGGACACCGCCGTGCGCACGGTGTTCTCGTGGTCGCTGCGCCACCTCGACGCGCAGGCCGACCGCGACTTCCGCCTGCTCGGCGCGCACCCCGCGCACACCATCGCCGCGCCGGCCGCCGCGGCGCTGCTGGGCACGACCGCCCAGGACGCCGCGAAACGGCTGGACGTGCTGGTCCGGGCGCACCTGGTGCAGCACTCGGCGGGCCGGTACGGCATGCACGACCTGGTCCGGGCGTACTCGCGGGAACAGCCGGTGGAGGGCCTGGACGCCGCGCTGGACCGGTTCTTCGACCACTACACCGACACCCTGTCGGCGGTCATGGACGTCCTGCACCCCACCGCGGACACGACGCCGAAGCTGCCCGTGCGCACCGCCCGCGACTGGCTGGACGCCGAGTGGGACACCCTGCTCACCCTGGTCCGCGCCGGCGCCGCCGCCAGCCTGGGCACCGAACTGCAACGCCACCTCGACCAGGGCGGCCGGCACAGCGACGCGCTGGTGGTCCTGGAGCACGTCCGGTCGGCGGCCCGCGACGCCGGCGACCGGACCGCGGAAGGCGCGGCGCTCTACCACCTGGGCGTCGCCTACCTGCGCCTGGGCCGCCACCGGGAGGCGATGGAACACCACCGCCGGGCCCTGGCGATCTGCCGCGAGGTCGGCGACCGCGAGGGCGAGGCGGGGGCGTTGAACAACCTGGGCAACCTCCACGAGCGCCTGGGCCACTACCCCGAGGCCCTGGCCCACTACCGGCAGGCCCTGGCGCTGGTCGAGGGCTTCCGCAAGGGCCGCGCGGTGCTGCTGGTCAACATCGGCGTCGTCCACGTCCGGCTGGGCGACCACGAGGCGGCGGTGCGGGCCTACGAGAAGGCCCTGGCGACGTTCACCGACCTGGGCGACCAGGGCGGCATGGCCCGCGCGGTGGGCAACCTGGCCGAGGTCCACCACCTGGCGGGCCGCCACGAGCAGGCGTTCACGTTGTTCGCGCGCGCCTTGGACCTGGCGCGGGAGATGGGCGCGCGGGGCATCGAGACCGAGGTGCTGAACAACCTGGGCGCGGCGCACGCGGCCACCGGCCACACCGACCTGGCCGCGGGCACCTACGCCGACGCCCTGGCGGTGGCGCGGGAGGTCGGCGACCGGTACGAGGAGGCGCGGGCGCTGGAAGGCCTGGGCACGGTGACCGGCGAGGTCGAGCGCCGGCGCGAGGCCCTGGCCATCTACCGCCAACTCGACCTGCCCGAAGCCGCCCGCGTGGCGGACCTCCTCGACGGTGGAACCCCGCCCGCCGGCCCCTAGGGTCGGGGGTGTGGATGCGAAGATCGACACCTCGATGACCGCGTGGCGCCAGTGGCAGGACAGCCCTTGGGGACGGTTGCGGTACACGCTGGCCGAGCACAACCTGGCCCGCCACCTCGGCGACGCGCCGCTGCGGGTGCTCGACCTGGCCGGCGGGGACGGGTCCGACGCGGTGCGGCTGGCCGTGCGGGGCCACGACGTGACGGTGCTCGACAACTCCCCCGCGATGCTCGCCGCAGCCGCCGAACGCGCCGCCGCCGCCGGGGTCGCGATCACTCGCATCGAGGCGGACATCGCCGACCTGCCCGACGCGGCCTACGACGTGGTGCTGTGCCACAACATCATCCAGTACCGCGACGACGCGCTCGCCCTGGCTCTCGACGCGTTGCGGCCCGGTGGCCTGCTGTCGGTCATGGCGATCAACCGGCACGCCGCTCCCCTGGTCACCGCCGTGCGCCGGCTAGACCCGGCCGCCGCCCTGGCCGCCCTCGACACCGATCAGGCGCGCACGGCCACGTTCGACACGACGATCACCCTCTACACCGCCGAAGACCTCAGCCGGCTGATGCGCGTTTCCGGGTGCCGGGTCCTCGCGCACTACGGCATCCGCGCGGTGTGCGACTACATCGCCGACGACGAGCGCAAGCACGACCCGGCCTTCTACGCCGACCTGGAACGCCTCGAACTCGCCCTCACCGACCGGGAGCCCCACAAGCACACCGCCCGGCTCTTCCAACTGGTCGGCCGCAAGGACGTTCCGTGACCCGCCGCCTCATCAGGCCCCGCCGCTGGCGTCCCCCGGCGGTCGAGGACACCGGTCGCACGGCACCGCTGACCGTCCTCCGCCGGATCGCCACGGGCGGGCACGGACCGGAGGACGTGCTGTTCGACGCGCAGGGCCGGGTCGTCACCGGGCTGGCGGACGGCACTGTGCTGGCGATCGACCCGGAGTCCGGCGAGCGGACCGTCCTGGCGCGCACCGGCGGGCGGCCGTTGGGCGTGGAGGTGTGCGCGGACGGCAGCCTCCTGGTGTGCGACCACGATCGCGGGCTCCTGCGGGTCGGCAGCGAGGTGGAGGTCCTGGTCGACGAGGTGGACGGGCAGCCGCTGAGGTTCGCCAGCAACGTCGTGCAGGGCCCCGATGGCACGATCTGGTTCACCACCTCCTCCAGCCGTTGGCACCTCGACGACTACGAGGGCGACATGGTGGAGCATTCGTGCACCGGGCGGCTCGTGCGCCGCGACCCGGACGGCACGGTGACCACGCTCCTGGACGGGCTGGCGTTCGCCAACGGCCTGGTGCTCACCCCGACGCACCTCCTGTACGCCGAGACGGGCCGCTACCGGATCTCCCGCCACTGGCTCGCCACCGGCCGCACCGACACCTTCGCCGACAACCTGCCGGGCTTCCCGGACAACATGAGCCTCGGCGGCGACGGCCTGCTCTGGGTCGCGATCGCCGCGCCGCGCAACGCCTTGCTGGACAAGCTGTTGCCGCTGCCGGGGTTCCTGCGCGTGCTGGTGTGGAACCTGCCCGACGCGATCCGCCCGAAGGCCGCTCCGCTGGCGTGGGTGATGGCGTTCGACCTCGACGGCACCCGCGTGCACGACCTCCGGTCCGGCACCGGCTACGGGTTCGTGACCTCGGTGGCCGAGCGCGCCGGGACGGTGGTCGTCGGCAGCCTGCACGAGGACGACCTGGCCGTCGTGGCGAAACCCGAGCCGCCCGGGTAGGCCCGGGACCACGGCCGCTCAGGTCACCTGCAGGCCCACCACGCACGTGTCGTCGTCGGTGTTGGAGTCGCTGCCGTCGAGCAGGTCGTCCAGCCGGTCCTCCAGCGTCCCCTCGAAGCGGGCCGACACCGCCAGCAGCCGTTCCAGGCACTCGTCCAGCGGCACGTCCCGCCGTTCGATCAACCCGTCCGTGTAGAGCAGCAGGGTGTCCCCCACCTCCAGCTGCACCTCGTCCTGCTCGTAGGTCCCCTCCGCCAGGGCGCCCAGCAGCACACCGCTCAACAGCGGCAACGCCGTCGCCTTGCCGCCCCGCACCAGCACCGGCGCGGGGTGGCCGGCCCGCGCCCACCGCAGCACCCGCGTCTCCGGGTCGTACACCCCGCACACGGCCGTCGCCAGGATGTGGTCGGTCAGGTGGTGCGCGACCAGGTTCAGCCAGGTCAGCATCTGCCCCGGCCCGGCGCCGGTGGCCGCCAAGCCCCGCAACGCGTTGCGCAGCACGACCATCCCGGTCGCGGCCTTGATGCCGTGCCCGGTGATGTCGCCGACCGACAGCAGGACCTGCTTGGACGGCAGCACGACCGCGTCGTACCAGTCGCCGCCCACCACGTGGTCGCCGCCGCTGGGCCGGTAGCGCACCGCGATCCGCAGCCCGAACGCCTCGATCGACGGCTCCGCCGCGGGCATGATCGCGTGCTGCAGCTGCACGGTCAGCCGTTGCTGCTCGGCCACGTGCTGCTCGGTGTCGGCCAGCCGGTCCCGCGTGGCCGACAGGGCGACCTCGGTCCAGTGCTGCGCCGAGATGTCCTGGAACGCCCCGCGCACCGCCAGCAGGTGCCCGCTCGGGTCCAGCACGGGTTCGGCGACCACCCGGATGTGCCGGGCCACGCCGTCGGGCCGCAGCAGCCGGAACGCCGCCGACCCGGCCCGCCGGTAGCGCAGGACGGTCCGCAGGAACCGGTCGATGGCGGGCACGTCGTCCTCGTGCGCGTGGGCGGTCAGCTGGGCCAGCGGCACCGGGTCGGCCGCCGGTTCCAGGCCCCACAGCGAGTAGAGCTGGCTGCTCCACGTGATCTCGCCCAGCGCGGTGTTCTCCTCGAACCCGCCGACCCGGCCCAGCCGCTGGGCGTGCTGCAGCAGCGTCGCCAGCCGCGCGACCTCGTCCTCCACCCGCCACACCACCAGCACCGCGTCGCCGTGGCGGGTGATGCTGATCGCGGCCACCACGGTCAGCGGGACCTGGTCGACCAGCTCGGTGAAGGTCATCCGGTCGGTCCGGAACGACTCGCCGGTGGCGTAGACGTGCTCGACCTTGTCGAACAGCTGCCCCGCGCCGGCCATCGGGTAGGCCTCCAGCAGCAGCGCCCCGGACACCAGGCCGCGCGGCCGGCCGGTCAGGTCCACGAACGCCGGGTTGAGGTGCGCGATGCGGAAGTCCGCCAACGCGCCCGTGTCGTCCAGGTGCGGCCGGAGCACGAGGGCCGAGTCGAACAACCCGTCGGCCAACGCCTCCAGCTCCGACACGTCCGGGGTGGCGGCCGCGGCGGCGTCGGCGTCCAGCGCGTGCCCGCACAGCTCTGCCAGCGCGTCCAGCTGCCGGTGCACGGGCTGGGGCTGCGGCTCCAGCGGGCGCGGCCAGCACACCTCCAGCACGCCCAGCAGCCGCCCGCCGGTCACCGTGGGCAGCACGGCCCGCCCACCGGAGGGCCCCACCGACGGCAGGCCGGCCGTGGCCAGGTCCTCGATCCACACCGGCTCGCGGTCGGTCAGCGCCCGCCGCGCCGGGGTGGCCACGCCCGGCGGGACGTACCGCCAGCGGCTCGCCTCGCCGGGGGTGATGCCCGCGAACCCGGCGAGGGTCAGCGAGGAGTCGGTGGCCGCCGACCAGATCGCCACCGCCGTCGCGCCCAACGGCCGCGCCGCGTGCGCCAGCACCGACTCGGCGACCCGTTGCGTGTCGCCGCCGGACAGCACCGCGCTCTCGGTCGTGCGCAGCCGCACCGCCGCCGACAGCTCGTCGCTCGCCCGGACCAGGAACTCGCCGACCGCCTCGGTGACCCGGTCCTGCGCGGCCTGGTTGACCAGGTCGGCCGCCAGCTCCAGCGGGGTCACCGACGCCTGCTCGGCCAGCGTCTCCAGCTGGCGGGTGGCCTGCGCGGGACCGCAGCGCAGCCGTTCCACCAGCACGCCCTTGGCCAGCTCGATCAGGGCGCGGCCGTCGGCGGCGGCGTTGGCCTCCTGGATCTCGCGGCGCAGCCGTTCGACGGTCGCGGCCAGCCTGCTGACCGGTGTCGCGCTCACGCGCCCAGCCAGCGCTTGACGCAGCCCACCAGGGCGTCGGCGTCCACCGGCTTGGTGACGTAGTCGTTCGCGCCCGACGCCAGGCTCTTCTCCCGGTCGCCCAGCATCGCCTTGGCGGTGACCGCGATGATCGGCAGGTCGGCGTGGTCGGGCATGTCCCGGATCGCCGCCGTGGCCGCGTAGCCGTCCATCTCGGGCATCATCACGTCCATCAGCACCAGGTCGATCTCGGGGTGGCCGCGCAGGGTGTCGATGCCCTCGCGGCCGTTCTCGGCGTGCAGCACGTGCACGCCGTGCAGCTCCAGGATGCTGCTCAGCGCGAACAGGTTGCGGGCGTCGTCGTCCACGATGAGCACGGTCCGGCCGGCCAGGCTGCCGTCCACCGGCCGGGGCTCGGGGGTGGTCGGGTCCTCGCGGCGCACCAGCGGCAGCACGTCGCCGGGCGCCTCCGCGCTCAGGTGCAGGGCGATCCGCTCGCGCAGCTCGTCCAGGCTGGACAGCAGCTCCAGCGGCTGCGGGCCGGTGCGGGACTGCAACGCCCGTTCCTGCTGCGGGTCCAGCCGCCGGTTGTTGTGCGCGAGCACCGGCACGGTGCGCAGGGCCGCGTCGCCGTCCATGGTCTCCAGCAACCGCAGCGCGGCCCCGCCGGGCATGTCCAGCTCCAGCACGACGCAGTGGAACGCCTCGGCGGCCAGCGCGGCGGCGGCCTCCTCCGCGCCGATCGCGGTCACCACCTGCACCGGGCCGCGCTGGTCGTGGCTGTCGGTGAGGTCGGCGACGGCGCTGCCGGCCACCAGGGACAACAGGCCCTGCGGCCGTTCCTCGACCACGAGCAGCCGCCGCTGGTGGGTCTGCGGCGACGGCGCGGGCTCGACGTCCTGGGGGGCGGTGTCGGTGTGCTGGGTGGTCGCGGTCTCGGCGAAGTCCGGCCGCGCCACCGGCAGGTACAGGGTGAACGTGCTGCCCTGGCCCGGGGTGCTCTCGGCGGTGATCGCGCCGCCGAGCAGGTAGGCGATCTCGCGGCTGATCGACAGCCCCAGGCCGGTGCCGCCGTACTTGCGGCTGGTGGTGCCGTCGGCTTGCTGGAACGCGCCGAAGATCGACTCCAGTTGCTGCTCGGCGATGCCGATGCCGGTGTCGATCACCCGGAACGCCAGCGCCGCGCCGTGCCGGCGCACGGTCGTGGGCGGCTCGTCCGGGGCGGCCGGCTCGATGCGCAGCTCGACGCTGCCGGTCTCGGTGAACTTCACCGCGTTGGACAGCAGGTTGCGCAGCACCTGGCGCAGCCGCGAGTCGTCGGTGAGCAGGTCGGCCGGGACGCCCGGCGCGGTGGTGACCCGGAACCCGAGGCTCTTCTGCGTGGTCATCGGGCGGAAGGTGACCTCGACGTAGTCCAGCAGCCGGCGCAGCGGCACCCGCTCCGGGCTGACGTCCATCTTGCCCGCCTCCACCTTGGACAGGTCGAGGATGTCGTTGATCAGCTGCAACAGGTCCGAGCCCGCCGAGTGGATGATGCCCGCGTACTCGACCTGCTTGGGCGTGAGGTTGCGGGTCGGGTTCTGCGCGAGCAACTGGGCCAGGATGAGCAGGCTGTTGAGCGGGGTGCGCAGCTCGTGGCTCATGTTGGCCAGGAACTCCGACTTGTACTTCGACGCGAGCGCGAGTTGCTGGGCGCGGGCCTCCAGCTCCTGGCTGGCCAGCTCGATCTCCAGGTTCTTGGCCTCGATGTCGCGGTTCTGGCTGGCCAGCAGCGCGGCCTTGTCCTCCAGCTCGGCGTTGGAGGCCTGCAGCTCCTCCTGCCGGGCCTGGAGCTCCTCCGAGCGGGCCTGGAGCTCCTCGGCCAGGCGCTGGGACTCGGTGAGCAGCTCGTCGGTGCGGGAGTTGGCGATGATGGTGTTGACGTTGACGCCGACGGTCTCCATGAGCTGGTCGAGGAAGTCGCGGTGGATGCGGGTGAACCGGTGCACCGAGGCCAGCTCGATCACGCCCAGCACCTGGTCCTCCACCACGATCGGCAGCACCAGGATGTTCACCGGCGAGGTCTGGCCCAGGCCGGAGGTGATGGTCAGGTAGTCGCCGGGGACGTCGTCCACGGTGATCGGGCGGCGGCTGCGGGCGGCCTGGCCGACCAGGGACTGGCCGAAGGTGAACCGGGACGGGCGGCCCGGCTCGTCGGGGCCGCCGTAGGAGCCGATCAACCGCAGCTCGGCCGTGTCGGTGGTGTCATCGGCGAGGTAGAACGCGCCGTACTGGGCCGAGACGAGCGGGGTCAGCTCGTCCATCACCAGCTCGGCGACGACCTCCAGGTCCCGGCGGCCCTGCATGAGGCTGGAGATGCGGGCCAGGTTGGTCTTGAGCCAGTCCTGGTCGCGGTTGGCCCGGGTGGTCTCGCGCAGCGACTCCACCATCGAGTTGATGTTGTCCTTGAGCTCGGCGACCTCGCCGGAGGCCTCGACCGTGATGGACCGGGTCAGGTCGCCCTCGGCGACCGCGCTGGTGACCTCGGCGATCGCGCGCACCTGGCGGGTGAGGTTGCCGGCCAGCTCGTTGACGTTCTCGGTGAGCCGCTTCCAGGTGCCCGAGACGCCCTCGACCTCGGCCTGGCCGCCCAGCCGGCCCTCGCTGCCCACCTCGCGGGCCACGCGGGTGACCTCCGCGGCGAACGCGGAGAGCTGGTCCACCATGGTGTTGATGGTGGTCTTGAGCTCCAGGATCTCGCCGCGGGCGTCCACGTCGATCTTGCGGGTCAGGTCGCCCTGCGCGACGGCGGTGGTGACCTGGGCGATGTTGCGGACCTGGTTGGTCAGGTTGTTCGCCATGAAGTTGACGTTGTCGGTCAGGTCCTTCCACGTGCCCGCCACGTTCGGCACGCGCGCCTGACCACCGAGGATGCCCTCCGTGCCGACCTCGCGGGCCACGCGGGTGACCTCGTCGGCGAACGCGGAGAGCGTGTCCACCATCGTGTTGATCACGCCGGCCAGCGCGGCGACCTCGCCCTTGGCCTCGACGGTGATCTTCTGGGACAGGTCACCGCGGGCCACCGCCGTCGCGACCTGGGCGATCGAGCGCACCTGGCCGGTCAGGTTGGAGGCCATGACGTTGACGTTGTCGGTCAGGTCCTTCCAGGTGCCCGACACGCCCCGCACGGTGGCCTGGCCGCCCAGGTTGCCCTCGGTGCCGACCTCGCGGGAGACGCGGGTGACCTCGTCGGCGAACGCCGAGAGCTGGTCGACCATCGTGTTGATGGTCTCCTTCAGCTCCAGGATCTCGCCGCGGGCGTCCACGCGGATCTTCTGGGACAGGTCGCCGCGCGCGACGGCCGTGGTGACCTGGGCGATGCTGCGGACCTGGGCGGTGAGGTTGTCGGCCATGACGTTGACCGACTCGGTGAGGTCCTTCCAGGTGCCGGACACGCCCTTGACGTCCGCTTGGCCGCCCAGCCGCCCTTCGGTGCCGACCTCGCGGGCCACGCGGGTGACCTCGTCGGCGAACGCGGAGAGCTGGTCCACCATCGTGTTGATGGTGTTCTTCAGTTCGAGGATCTCGCCTCGCGCGTTGACCGTGATCTTCTGGGAGAGGTCGCCGCGCGCGACGGCGCTGGAGACCTGAGCGATGGAGCGGACCTGCGCGGTGAGGTTGCCCGCCATGAAGTTCACCGAGTCGGTGAGGTCCCGCCAGGTGCCCGAGACGCCCTTGACGTCCGCCTGGCCGCCCAGCGCGCCTTCGGTGCCCACTTCGCGGGCCACACGCGTGACTTCGTCTGCGAACGCGGACAGCTGGTCGACCATGGTGTTGATGGTGTTCTTCAGCTCCAGGATCTCGCCCCGGGCGTTCACCGTGATCTTCTGGCTCAGGTCACCGCGGGCCACGGCCGTCGCGACCTGCGCGATGTCGCGGACCTGGTCGGTGAGGTTGCCCGCCATGAAGTTCACCGAGTCGGTGAGGTCGCGCCAGGTGCCGGCGACGCCGGGGACCTGCGCCTGACCGCCCAGCCGGCCCTCGCTGCCGACCTCGCGGGCGACGCGGGTCACCTCGTCGGCGAAGCTGGAGAGCTGGTCGACCATCGTGTTGACGGTCTCCTTCAGCTCCAGGATCTCGCCGCGGGCGTCCACGTCGATCTTCTGGGACAGGTCGCCGCGCGCGACCGCCGTGGCGACCTGCGCGATGTCGCGGACCTGGCTGGTGAGGTTGCCCGCCATGGCGTTGACGGAGTCGGTGAGGTCGGCCCACGTGCCCGAGACGCCCGGGACCTGCGCCTGACCGCCCAGGACGCCGTCGGTACCGACCTCGCGGGCCACACGGGTGACCTCGGAGGTGAACAGCGAGAGCTGGTCGACCATGCCGTTGAAGACGGTCGCGATCTCGCCGAGCAGGCCGTCGGCCTCCTCCGGGAGCCGGGTCCGGAAGTCGCCGTCGCGCACGGCGGTGAGGCCCGCCAGGAGCTGGCGCAGCTCCACCTGGTCGCCCCCGCCCCGGGCGCCGTCGCCGCCCTGAGCCCTGCCCCGGGCGGTGTCGCCTTGGCCCCTGCCCCGGGCAGCGCGCACGGAACCCGCAGCCGCGTCTGTCATCTCCACCCTCGTTCCGTCCGCAAGCCGGCGGACCGGCTCGGGAGTCGGCCGGGGGGCGGAGAACGCGGACATGGGTGGTCAGCGCACGCGCCCGCCGCACGGCGGCCGACCGTCTCGAAGCCGGTCACACGGGATGCTGCGCTGTTGAACATCCACTTCGGGCGAACTCTACGGCACCCGCGCCCGGCGGTCACCGGCGCGGTCGGCCGCGCGTTGTCCACAGTGGACTTGAAGGGGGAAGGCGAGCGGCACTCGCCGGAGGGGGCGAACGGTCCGTCCGCCGCGATCCCGGCTGGGGGATCGCCGCGGACGGACCGCATCGACCGGTTTTCTGGTACTGCCCAGTGCTTGCCCTGCCTATCCGCGGATCATCGCCGCCTGCGGTCAATCGCTGTCGGCGTAGGAGAAGGTCTCCTGGTAGTAGGCCCCGTCGTCACTCGCGTAGGCCTCTTCGTTGTGGTAGCCCGCGCTCGAACCGTCGTCGTAGCCGTCGCCATCGCCGTAACCGCCGTCGTGGGTCCACGAGGTGGTACTGAACGAGCCCGCGCCTTCCGGACCCGCCGCTGCGGCGTGCTCGTGGAAGTACGTGTTGCCCTCGCCGTCGGCGAAGGCGACCACGGTGTGCGTCCACGCGCCGCCGGGACCCGCCACGGCGGTCTGCTGACCGTACGCAGCGTCAGCGGAAGCCAGGCCCGCGCCGGCGACGAGCAGGGGCGCGGCCAGGGCGCCCGCGGCGATCAGGCGGTGGAGAGTACGCATCGGAAAACCTCCATCTGTAAGGGACTTGCGTTCCCATGATGGACACCGGCGCATCGACACGCCGCGCAGTTACCCCATTGTGTAAAGTCGTCCCTCGGTGACTGTGGGTAACAGGCGCTGGCGTGACAGAGGGTGACGTTTAGCGGTGTGCTCCAGGCCACGTCCAGGGGAATAACGGCCTCGCGCGCCGTTCGTGCGTGATCGGGGGCCGGCGGCTCAGTTCCCGGCGGTGAAGGTCGGCAACGGGTGGAACAGCCACCGGCCGCGCGCTTCGACGGCGGCGAACCGCGCGCGCGGTCCGCGATCGTCCGCGAGCACCAGCCGGTCGCCGGCCACGGACACCCGCCACGGGCCTTCGTGCGGGCCGGCCGCCTGGTCGGCGAGGTGCCGGGCGACGTCGGTGTCGCCGGCCACCGGGTCGCCGAGCAGGAGCGCCAGGGTGGCGGTGTCGCGCGCGTTCAGGGCGGCCGCCACGGCGTCGGCCAGGGCTTCGCGGGAGGGAGCGCCGGGCTCGGGTTGGCGGGCCAGCGCGACGGTCAGGAACACCAGCCACCCGGACAGCGCGGCGAACAGCACGAAGCGCAACACGCGGGTGCTCGGGTGGCTGGGCGGGCGCTGGACGGCCATGTCCGCATTCTCCTCGGCGATCACGTCCGCCGGCGGACCGCCCAGGCCACGGCCGCGCCGAGCACCAGCCCGCCGACCACGTCCGACGGCCAGTGCACGCGGGTGCGCACGCGGCTGTAGGCGATCACCGCGACCAGCGGCGCGACGGCCGCGCCCGCCCGCGGGCTCTCCACGCCCACCGCCGTGCCGAACGCCGCCGCCGTCATCGCGTGCTTGGACGGGAACGACGACGAGTCGGGCCGCTCCGGCAACGCCCGCCGTGCCGGCAGCCGGGACGCCGGCGGTCGCCGCCGGAACACCGCCCGGCTCAGCAGGTGCCCCAGCGGCAGCGCCACGCCTGCCGCGATGAGGCCGCGCACCGCCGCCCGCCGCTCCCCCACCCCCGCGAGGACCGCCGCGACCGGCACCCAGACCACGCCGCCCCGGGCCACCAGGCTCGCCGCCACCACCCACGCGGGCGGCCGGGAGGTCGGCATGGCGTCGCTGTCGCGCAGCGACTCCCGGTCGAGCTCGGCCACCTCGTCCAGGGGATCACGTGTCGGCATCTCCTCGTCTTACCCGGTCACGGCGAATTTGAATACATCCGCAACCGGTCCCGCAGCGTCCGCGCCACCTGCGCCATCAACGCCTCGGCGCCCGGCTGCACGACGGCGGGCACCCGGGACTGCGTCAACGCCGCCACCGCGTAGGTCTGGCCGTCGGCGTGCTCGACCACGCCCACCTCGTGCCGCATGTTGAGCACCGTGCCGGTCTTGGACGCCCACCGGGTCGCGTCGGACATGAAGTCCGGGGCCAGCCGGTGCCGCAGCACGTTGTCCCGCATCAGCTCCCGCACCCGGGCGGCGACCGCCGGCGTGATGGTCGTGGGCCGCCACAGGCCCTGCAACAGGTCCACGAACGCGCGCGCCGACCCGGCGTTGGCCCGGCTGATGTCCAGCTGCGGCACGGGGTGGCCGCGTCCCTCGGTGGCGGCCGTGATCGCCAGCGAGTGGGCCAGGTGGACGTCGGCGGGCGCGAACCGCTCGGCCGGCGTCTCGACCAGGTCCTGCACCAGGTGGCGGACCGCGATGCCGTCGTAGCCCAGCCGGCGCAGCTCGGCGGTGACGGCCGCGGGCGGGGTGAGGGCGAACAGGGCGTCGGCGGCGACGCTGTCGCTGATGGACGTGCTCAGGTAGAGCAGGTCCTCCAGCGCGATGGTGGCCGGGTGGCGGAACTTGCTGACGCCGGTCGGGCCGGGGGTCGCGCTGCGGCCGGGGGCGAGCGCGACGGGCGTGGCCGGGTCGAGTTCGCCGCGCGCGACGCGTTCCAGCGTGGCCACCGCCAGCGGCACCTTGACCAGCGACGCGACCGGGAACTCCACCTCGGGGTCGATGCCCAGCTCGTCGCCGGTGTCCAGGTCGCGGACCAGGAACGAGCCGCGCAGGCCGCCGTCGTCCAGCGCCGCGCGCAGGTCGCGCAGCACGCCGGTGGTCACGACGCCCCCAGGCACGGGCCGACCAGCGGGAGCGCGCGGACGCGGTGGGCGTCGTCGCGGGACCGGGCCGTGACGTCGTAGCCGCGCGCGACCCGCACCTCGCCGATCGGGCGCCAGTGCAGTCCGAGGTCGTCGGCCTGGGCGGGCGAGCACAGCAGGAGGTCGGCGGAGGCGAGGACCTCGGCGGTGGCCGCGACCAGCGAGGACGTGACGACCACCTGCGCGGGTCGCAGCCCGACGGCGTCGCCGAGGCGGGTGATCCGGTCGCGGACGTGCGGCACGTCGTCCTCGGCCTCGACCCAGATCCGGCGGCGCGGGCCCCGGTCGGCGCGGCCGGCGCGCAGCGTCTCGACGTAGACGGCGGTGGCCGGTCCGGGGTCGTCGCGGCCGGCGAGCCCGAGCGGCACCCGCCACACGCCGTCGTCCGGCGGCACCGCGACCAGCGCGGCCCGCACCTCCAGGGTCCGGGCGAGTTCGGCGCGCCGGGCCGGCGGCGCGGGGTGCGGGTCCAGGGTCAGGTCGTGCCGGCGGGCGTCGGCGACCAGCCGGGCCAACGGCCGCGCGGCGGTGACCAGCGGCACCGCCAGCCGGAACGGTCGCAGCCGGGCCCGCTCGGCGTCGTGCTCCAACGCCTCGGCCAGCTCCACCAGCCGCCGCGCGGAGGGCAGCAGCTCCCGTCCGAACGGGGTGAGCGAAACGCTGCGCGAGGACCGCGTGAGCAGCCGCTCGCCGAGGTGCTTCTCCAGCGCCGCGATCCGCCGGCTGGCCACCGACTGCGGGATGCGCGCGGCGGCGGCCCCGGCCGTGAAGCTCCCGCACCCGCTGACGGAGACGAACGCCTTGCACGCCGCGACCACGTCCACACGCTCACTATATGCCGGATCGGCATCGATCGGATCGATCCCGTCTTGGACGGCATAGCCGGGCGCTGGAACCCTGGCTGTCGTGACTGGACGCACGGTGCCCGCCCGACTGACCCGCCGCACGCTGCTCGGCGCGGCCCTCCTGCCCCTGGCCGCCTGCACGACCCCGCCGCCCGCCCCGCAGTCCACCTCGCCGGCCGCTTCGACCACGACGGCTGCCCCGCCCACCACCACGTGGGCGGTCGAGCACCACTCGCGTTTGTTCGAGTTGGAGAGCAACTTCGCGGCGCGCCTGGGCGTCTACGCAGTGGACACCGGTTCCGGCGCGACCATCGCCCACCGCGCCGACGAGCGCTTCGCGTTCTGCTCGACGTTCAAGGGCCTGGCCGCGGCGGCCGTCCTGCACCGCCACCCGCTGTCCCACCTGGACACGCTGGTGACCTATTCGGAAACGGACCTGATGAGGAGCTCCACCATCACCAGGCAGCACGTCGCCACCGGCATGTCCCTGCGCGACCTGTGCGACGCGGCCGTCCGCCACAGCGACGGCACCGCCGGCAACCTCCTCCTGCGCGAGGTGGGCGGCCCGGCGGGCTTCACCGGGTTCGTCCGGGGGATCGGCGACCAGGTCACCCGCCTGGACCGGTGGGAACCGGACCTGACCAGCGCGATCCCGGGCGACCCCCGCGACACCACCACGCCCCGGGCGATCGGGACCACCTACCGCGAGGTCGTCCTGGGTGACGCCCTGCCGCCGGAGAAGCGCGACTTCCTCCGGGACCTCCTCGAACGCAGCACCACCGGCACCCGCCGCATCCGCGCCGGGCTGCCCCCGGGCTGGCGGGCGGCCGACAAGACCGGCACCGGCGACCACGGCACGATGAACGACATCGCCTTCGCCTGGCCGCCCGGTGCGCAACCGCTGGTCATCGCGATCATGTCCGACAAGCCCGAGCCCGACGCGAAGTACGACGAAGCCCTCCTGGCCCAGGCCGCGGCCTACGTGGCGGAAACCCTGACATGAGCCTGCGCACCACCGTCCTGACCCTGGTCGTCGTCCTCCTGCTCGCCACCGGCGCGGTGGTCTACCTCGGCCTCGACCACCGGTTGCCCGTCTACGACCCGCAGCCGGGACGTCCGCTGGCGATCCTCGAAGAGGTCCCGGGCCCGCCGACCGGCTCGGTGTGCGACCTGGACAACCGGTACGTCAACGAGAACCCCGAGGGCCTGCACCCGGACGTCCTGGCCGCATGGCACCGCCTGACCGCGGCGGCGGCCGCCCAGAACGTCCGCCTGTGCCTCAACGACGGCAAGCGCAGCAACGCCCAACAGCGGGCGGAGTTCGAGGACGCCGTGCGCAAGTTCGGCACGGAGGAACTGGCCGCGAAGTACGTGCTGCCACCGGAGCGCTCCCAACACGTCAAGGGACGCGCGGTGGACATCCAGCCGCACTCGTCGGCACTGTGGGTAGAACGCAACGCGGCCACACTGGGCTGGTGCCGCCGCTACGACAACGAGTACTGGCACTTCGAATACGACCCGACCTACACGACAACCGGCTGCCCACCCCTACTGCCCAGCGCGACCGGCTAGCTGATCCTCGTAGGTCGCTCAACGTGACCGAGCTGTCGGGCAAGCTCTGAAGCAGGTGGGCGGCTCGGCTGAGCATCGCCGCGGTGTCCAGGTTGATGATGGAGCCGCTGCGACGGGCTTCCTCCACCTCGTCTCGCAGCTCCCGCATGAGGCGGGCCGCTTCCTCGTCACCGGAGATTGAGCCCGAAGACGCTGCTGTCCCTCGGTCTCCCGCTCGGTCTTCCACTCGCGCAACAGCGCGACCGGGTAAGCCGAACCGTCTCCCTCGTCAACGATGCGGTGGTGCAACCGGCAGAGGCAGATCAGGGTCGGGAAGTCATTGCGTTGCTGGTCGGACATCGCGGGGTTGTAGCGCGGGCCGGCCGGGTTCAGCGCGCAGATGTGAGCGATGTCGAGCCCGATCCAGTACTTGCCCTTCTCCCAGCGAAGGAGCTGTTCACCGCACCCTGGCCAGTAGCGGGTACCAGCACTGAATGCGGCGAGTGTCGCCCGGGCGTCAGGCTTGTAGTACCGCGTGGCCATGGGCGCTCTCTAGGTGCGGTTGAGTGCAGGGGGAGGCCCACCTACGTCTCACTCAACCGACTCGGTCCGGCGACCACCCCGCAGTCATGCGGCGTCGTTGGAGATCACCCGAACGAACACCGCTTTGGCTGCCCGCGACCCCACGGTTGGACTATTTCCCGCGCCCGACCTCCTCGACGACTGGCCGGCCACGCCGCCGATCGTTAGAGGCATGCCTCCCCCGGCATGGCAGGGGTGCCTGTAGGACTGCCGCGACGGTGTCCGCCAGGAGCTACTGCTTGAGCAGTTGCGGAACCCCCACGGCTGCAGAGCTACCGAGGGCGACCGGACTGACGGCAAGACCCCCGCGCCGGCGACGGCGGCACATTGCGCGTAGCGGGCCGCCCCTTCGCCGCCGGCGTCGGAGTGCGCACCGACGGTCACGCCGGCGTCCAGCGCGGTCAGCGGTCAGAGGTCGAGCAGTTCCACGGTCACCGTCGCCACGTCGCCCACCTCCAACGACTCCGCCTTGCGCACCGCCCGCTTGACCGGCAGCACGTAACACCCCCGGGCGCTGTCCGGGAAGATCGACGTGGACCACGACGTGCCGCCCACCGTGACCCGCACGCGCACCGAACCGAACCCGCGGCGCGCGCCGCCGGCCAGCTCGCGGATGTCCTCCGAGGACTCCGCGGGCAGGCTCACGAACACCCAGCTGTCGTCGCGGCGGGCGTCCCAGATCCACAGTTCGGCGTCGAAGTCGATGACCACAGCGCGAGGATCGCACGGACCACCGACAATTCCGCCGACGGGCGGGACGCCCCGGCAGCGCTTACGGTGACTGTCCACGCTGGACGATGCATCGGGAAGCGGGTGACCGGTGGACGCCTCACGCTGGGTACGGGTCGTGGCCGTGGTGTCGGCGCTCGCGCTGGCCGGGTGCGGCGGCGGTGAGGAGAGCACCGCCCCGTCGGTCACCGGCGACCCGCCGCGGCCGACGACGTCCGCGGCGCCCACCGCCGACCCCGCGACCACCGCCCTGGCCCAGGCCGCCGTGCTCACCCCGAACGACCTCGGCGGGCCGTGGGCGGTCTTCCGGCCCGAGACGGCGGCCGAGGCGCTGACCGAGGGCGACTGCGGCTACGACACGCAGTACGCCAAGCTGCCGCTGTCCGCCCGCCACGTCGGCCCGCAGCTGCAGCGCGGCGACGCGAAGTGGTACGTCTCCTCGACCTCCGCCGTGTTCCCCGACGAGAGCGGGGCGAAGGAGTGGGTGGAGACGCGCAAGTCCGGCGCGTACGTCGAGTGCCGCCGCGCGGCGCTGGAGAAGGAGCAGAAGGACGCCGGTGACCAGCGGTTGTCGATGAAGACCGCCGAGACCTCCGGGCCGGGCCTCGGGGAGAACGGCTACGAGGGGTACGTCCGCTACCAGCTGCACGCCGACACCGGCGACGGGCCGCAACCGGCCAACGGCTCGTTCAGCCGCCACACCTACCGCGTCGGGCGGACCGTGATCTCCGTGTCGGTGGACGTCGTGAGCAGCGAGAACGACCCGCCGGACCTGCCCGACAAGGTCGCCGAGGAGGTCAAGAAGGGCTTGGCCGCCGCCTTCGCGCGGGTCCGCTAGCCCAGCAGCAGTTCGGGCAGCCGGGCCAGGGCGCGGCGGAACGGGGCGCCGTCGTCGAACAGCCGCCCGTAGACCAGGCCGCCCTCGGCCCAGGCGAAGGCGTCCTCGGCCGCCGCGCGCGCGTCCTCGGGTGACCGGCCGCCCCGGCGGGCCACGTCGGCCATCGCGGAGATCCACACCTCGGCGACCTGCGCCGCACGCCGCCGCACGCCCTCGGGTGCGCCGCTGAGCGGCAGGGTGTCCAGCACGCACGACAGCAGCCCGCCGCCGTAGAACGCGCTGATCCGCTCCGCCGTGCGCATGATGCCCGTGCGCGGGTCGGGGTCGGTGCGCATCGGTTCCAGCAGCTCGTGGAACAGCCGCTCCACGCGCCCCATCACGGCCTCGGCCATCTGCGCCTTGCCGTCGGGGAACCGGTGGTAGAGCGACGCGCGCTTGAGCCCGGTGGACTCGGCGAGCGCGCCCAAGGATGCGCCCTCGTAGCCGGTCGTGCGGAACACCTCCGCGAGCCGGTCGTACAACTCGTCGTCCTGCACCGACGGTGGACGCGCCATACCACATGTTTACCGAACGAACGGTCAAGACGCAAGGTAGCCTTGCCCACATTGCTTTACCGATCGTTCGGTAATAACTTCGACCACGTCACCGAGCAAGCCCCGAGGAAGGAACCGGACATGCCGTACATCAAGGTCGGGCAGGAGAACACCGCCGACATCAACCTCCACTACACCGACCGCGGCGCCGGGCAGCCGGTCGTGCTGATCCACGGCTACCCGTTGTCCGGCGCGTCCTGGGAGAAGCAGGAGCAGGCCCTGCTGGAGGCCGGCCACCGCGTCATCACCTACGACCGCCGCGGCTTCGGCCAGTCCAGCCAGCCCAGCACCGGCTACGACTACGACACCTTCGCCGACGACCTGCACCAGGTCCTGACCACGCTGGAGCTGACCGACGTCGTCCTGGTCGGCTTCTCCATGGGCACCGGCGAGGTCGGCCGCTACCTGGCCCGCCACGGCTCGGCGCGGGTGGCCAAGGCCGCGTTCCTGGCGTCCCTGGAGCCCTACCTGCTCAAGACCGACGACAACCCGACCGGGGTGGACGGCTCGGTGTTCGCGGGCATCGAGGCCGCCGCCAAGTCCGACCGCTACGCCTGGTTCGACCAGTTCTACGCCGACTTCTACAACCTCGACGAGAACCTGGGCACGCGGATCAGCGAGGCGGCCGTGCGCACCAGCTACGCGATCGCGGCCGGCGCGGGCGCGAAGGCGTCGTGGGCCGTGGTGCAGTCCTGGCTGACCGACTTCCGGGCCGACATCCCGAAGATCGAGGAGAGCGGCGTGCCGACGCTGATCGTCCACGGCACCGGCGACCGCATCCTCCCGGTCGACGCCTCCGGCCGCGAGTTCGCCAAGCGGCTGCCGAACGCGCAGTACATCGAGATCGAGGGCGCGCCGCACGGCTTCCTGTGGACCCACGGCGACGAGATCGCCCAGATCCTGGTGAAGTTCCTGGCCGCCTGAGCCGGACCCCACGCGCTCCGCACGGGTGCCTCCCGGGCGGAGCGCGGGGCCGTCCTACGCGGTGAGGGCCCGGGCGATGTCGTCCCACAGGTCGTCGGGGTCCTCGATGCCGACCGAGAGCCGGATCGTCCCGCCGGAGATGCCCGCCGCGTTCAACTCCTCCTCGGTGAGCTGGCGGTGGGACGTGCTGGCCGGGTGCAGCACGAGCGTCTCCGTGCCGCCCAGCGACGGGGCCAGGTGCACCAGGTCGAGCGCCTTGACGAACCGCCGGCCCGCCTCCGCGTCGGCCAGGTCGAACGAGAACGCGCTGCCGAACCCGTCCAGCAGCTTGGCCGCCACGTCGTGGCCGGGGTGAGTGGGCAGGCCCGGCCAGTGGACGGCCCGCACGGACGGGTGCCCGACCAGGCGGTGGGCCAGGACCGCGGCGTTCTCCTCGTGCCGGCGCATCCGCAGCGCCAGGGTGCGCAGGCCGCGCAGCGTGAGCCAGGCCGCGAACGGGTCCGGGGTCACGCCCAGCTCGACGCCGTGCTGCCAGACGTGGCGGTGGCGCTCGGCGTCGGCGAACACCGCCACGCCCCCGGTGACGTCGCTGTGGCCGCCCAGGTACTTCGTGGTCGAGTGCACGACGACGTCCGCACCGTGCTCGATCGGCCGGCACAGCAGCGGCGTGGCGAAGGTGTTGTCCACGACCACCAGCGCGTCGCCGGACGCCGCCGACAGCGCCGCCAGGTCGCTGACGTGGCCGGTCGGGTTGGAGATCGTCTCCAGGTAGAGGGCCCGGGTCGTGGGGCGCAGCGCGGCGCGGACCTCGGCGGGGTCGTGGCCGCCGACGAAGGTCAGCTCGATCCCCCAGCGGGCCGCCAGGTCGTGCAGGAGGGCGTGGGTGCCGCCGTAGAGGGAGCGCTGGGCGATCACGTGGTCGCCGGCGGAGAGGGTGGCGAGCAGGACCGCGTTGATCGCGCCCATGCCGGAGGACGTGGCCAGCGCGGCGGCGCCGCCTTCCAGGTCGGCCAGGGCGTTCTCCAGGGTGCGGACGGTCGGGTTGCCCAGGCGGGTGTAGACGAAGGCCCCGTCCGGGCGGTTCATCGCGTCGGCGAAGGTGTCCGGGTCGCTGAACGCGAAGCCGGAGGTCTGGTGCAGCGGCACGGCCAGCGGGCGGCTGCCGGTCAGGTCGGGGACGGCCGGGTGGACGAGTCGGGTGTCTGGGCGCATGGGATCGATCTTGGGCGCGGGATTGGTCCGTGCCGAGAGCCAATTCGACTAGATTGGTCTGCTTGTGAGGCCAATGGCGGTGGACGAGCTGGTCGGCGCGCTCGGACGGTGGTCCGCCGGGCGCGGGTCGCTGTACCTGTTGCTGGCGTCGAGGTTGCGCGAGCTGATCGACGAGGGCCGGGTGCCCGGCGGCACGCTGCTCCCGCCGGACCGGGTGCTGGCCGCCGGGCTGGCGGTCGGGCGCACCACCGTCGTGGCCGCGTACGACCTGTTGCGCCAGGAGGGTCGGCTGGTCCGGCGGCGCGGCAGCGGGACGTGGGTGCCGCAGGCCGGGCCGTCGCCCGCGCGGGCGGAGACGGCGAACCCGATGTTCCTGAACCTGCTGGAGCCGCCCGACGGTGTCCTCCAGTTCGCGTGCGCCGGGCCGTTGAGCCCGCCGGCGTCGGTCGTCGAGGCGCACCGGCGAGCGCTGTCCCGCCTGCCCGACGACATGGGCTACCACCCGTTGGGCCTGCCGGCGCTGCGAGCGGCTCTGGCCGCGCACTACACCTCATCGGGTACACCCACTTCACCCGATGAGGTGCTGGTGACCACCGGTGGTCAGCAGGCATTGGCGTTGATCACCCGGGCGTTGGTCGCGCCGGGCGACGAGGTGCTGGTGGAGGCGCCGACGTACCCCGGTGCCCTGGACCTGTTCCGCGAGGCCGCCGCCGTGC
This sequence comes from Saccharothrix sp. NPDC042600, assembly GCF_040647305.1. Lineage (NCBI taxonomy): Bacteria > Bacillati > Actinomycetota > Actinomycetes > Pseudonocardiales > Pseudonocardiaceae > Saccharothrix > Saccharothrix sp. NPDC042600. The sequence continues at coordinate 33,980 of NZ_JBEZBW010000020.1, forward strand.
TCCGGCACGCGCCGCCCGGCGGGTTGGCCGACGCGCTGGCGGGGGTGCGCCCGGCGTTGGTGTACGCGGTGCCGACGTGCCACAACCCGACCGGGTCGTCGCTGAGCCCGTTGGGGCGGCGGCGGTTGGTGCGGGTGGCCGGTGAGGTGCCGTTGGTGTTCGACGACGCGTTGGCGCACCTGGATTTCACCGCGCCCGCTCCCCCGGCGGCGCCGTCGGTGATCACGGTGGGGTCGTTGAGCAAGATCGTGTGGGGCGGGATGCGGGTGGGGTGGGTGCGGGCCCCGCGGGCGGTGGTGGCGCGGTTGGCGCGGTTCAAGGCCGTGCACGACCTGGGCAGCGCGGTGGTGGAGCAGCTCGCGGCGGTCGAGTTGATGCGTGATTTCGAGGCCGTGCGGGGCGAGCGGGTGGCGTTCCTGCGGGCGAGCCACGATCACCTATGCGGGTTGCTGCGCTCGGAGTTGCCGGAGTGGGAGTTCACGGCGGCGACGGGCGGGCAGACGTTGTGGGTGCGGTTGCCGGGCGCCGATGCCGCCGCTTACGCGCAGGTCGCGTTGCGGCACGGGGTGGCGGTGCTGCCGGGAGGCGCGCTGGACCCGTCCGGCGGGAGCACGGACCGGCTGCGCCTGCCGTTCGTCGCCCAGCCGGAGGTGATCACGCGGGCGGTGACCGGGTTGGCGGCGGCGTGGCGTCGCTTCGCGACCGAACCGGCGGGTCCGCCGGTCGTGCCGACCATCGCCGTGTGATCGGTGGCGGCGGCGGCGCACCCGCGCGGGTGAGATCACAGCGGTGTCGGGATTGGTGGGGGACGTGAGAGCGTTCACCTGGACAGGTATCGGATTCGAGGAGCGGAGCGACCACATGGCCACTGTCACCGAGAAGGCCGTCCTCGCGGGCGGGTGCTTCTGGGGCATGCAAGACCTGTTCCGCCGCCACCCCGGCGTCTTGTCCACCCGGGTGGGCTACACCGGCGGGGACGTCCCCAACGCCACCTACCGCAACCACGGCACGCACGCCGAGGCGATCGAGATCGTCTACGACCCCGCGCAGCTGAGCTACCGGCAGATCCTGGAGTTCTTCTTCCAGATCCACGACCCGACGACCCGCAACCGCCAGGGCAACGACATCGGCACCAGCTACCGCTCGGCCGTCTTCTACGACGGCGACGAGCAGAAGCGGGTGGCCGAGGCGACCATCGCCGACGTCGACGCCTCCGGGAAGTGGCCCGGCAAGGTCGTCACCGAGGTCGCCCAGCTGGGCGACTTCTGGGAGGCCGAGCCCGAGCACCAGGACTACCTGGAGCGCTACCCGAACGGGTACACCTGCCACTACGTGCGCCCGGACTGGCAGCTCGGCGAGCGGTGAGCACGCCGGTCGAGCGAGCGGTGAGCACGCCGGTCGAGGTGGTGGCGCTGCACGTGTCGAGCGTGCACGCCTACGAGGGCAGGCCCGCCGACGGCCCCCGCCCGGACCCCGCGCCCGTCGCCCGCGACCACGTCGTGGTCCGGGCGGGCCTGGGCCTGCTCGGCGACCGGTACTTCAACCACCCCGCCCACCGCGACGCGGCCGTCACGGTCTTCGCGGTCGAGGCCCTGGACGCGCTCGGCGACGGCCTGGACCCGCTGCTGGTCCGCCGCAACGTCGTCCTGCGCGGCTTCGACGTCAACGGCCTCGCCCGGGGCGCGGAGTTCAGCCTCGACTCGGGCGACGGCCCGGTCCGCTTCCGGACCCACCGGCCGGCCAACCCGTGCGGGTGGCTGGACGCGGTCCTGGGCGCGGGCACGATGAAGGGCCTGCGCGGCAAGGGCGGCATGCGGTGCGTGCCGCTGGACGACGGCGTGCTCCGGCTGGGTCCGGCGACCCTGACGGTCCGGCTCGACAACGGCTAGTCCCGCAACGGTTGGTCCCGCAACGGGTGGCGGGCCAGGAAGTCGAGGACGGCCGGGGTCGCCCGGTCGCGGAACTCCTCGAAGTAGGCGTGCCGGGCACCCTCGAAGATCACCAGTTCCGCCCCCGGGATGCGCGTGGCCAGGCGTTTCGCGTTGTCCACGGGGGTGAACAGGTCGTCCGACCCGTGCAGCACCAGGGTCGGCGCGGTGATCCCCGCCAGCTCGTCCCACGCGTCGTGCGCGTCACTGGCCCGCTTGTGGCCGCGCCGCGCCGCCAGGGACATCCCGGGGTCGCCGAGCACGTGGTACGGCCCGGTGTGCCGCCGCACGTACTCCGGCGTGAACATCAGCCCCAGCAACGCCTCCCGCGCCTGCCGCTTGGACAGCGCCAGCGGGCGCACCACCTCCGGGTCCGCGAGCAGCGCGCCGGCGCCGCCCGGCGACGTGCAGCCGATCACCAGCGCCCCCACCCGGTCGGGGTGGTCCAGGGCCAGCCGTTGCGCGACCCGCCCGCCCATCGACGTGCCGTAGACGTGCGCGCGGGCGATCCCGAGCTCGTCCAGCACGGCGACGACGTCCGCGGCGAACCGGTCGACGGCGTACCGGCCGTCGGCGGGCTCGTCGCTCTCCCCCGTGCCCACGGTGTCCGGCGCGACCGTGCGGTGGACGGCGGCGAAGTCGGCGCGGACCGGGTCCCACCAGTGCCGCGAGTTCGCCTGCCCGGCCAGCAGCCCCAGGGGCTCGCCCGAACCCGCCACGTCGAACCCGATGGCGGTGCCGTCCGCGGCGGCGGTGTGCGGCATGTCCCTCTCCCCGGTCGGCCACGTAGGTTGATCAAGACTACTGGGGTGTCCGGCTCGCGCCGGACTGGTTCATGGGAGAGGTCTCCTTGCGTAAAGCGCACTCGGGCGCGGCGGTCGTCGCCGTCGCGCTCCTCCCGCTGGTGGCCGCGCCGGTCCAGGCGGCCGAGGCCAACGTGGTCGTCGACTTCGGATCGGTCGTCCGACCGGTGCCGCGGGACGCCTTCAGCGCCGACATCACCGGGTACGGCTACGGCCGGTACATCACCAACGACCAGCAGCACCGGGACATGCTCGCCGGGCGGTTCGGGTCGTTGCGCATGGAACTGCGCTACACCACGCCCGGTGACCCGCGCAGCGCGATCGTCGCCGGCGGCGCGGGCGCGGAGACCGCGGTGACCGGGGACGCCTGGGTGTCGGCGATCAAGTCGCTCGGGGCCGAGCCGGTGGTGATCGTGCCGGAGGACGCCGTGGACGCCGCCAACCTGGTGCGGCACTTCAACCTCGGCGGGAACCGCGTCGGGCGGTGGATCGTCGGCAACGAGCCCAACACCAAGCCCGACGGGTCCGCCGCCGCGTACGGGGCGCGTTTCAACGCCGCGTACGACGCCATGAAGGCGGTCGATCCGGCCATCAGCGTCGGCGGGCCGGCCGTGGGCGACCCGAACATGGCCTACCTCCGGGACTTCCTCGCCGTCAGCGGCACGCGCACGGACTTCGTCGACTTCCACAAGTACGGCGCGGGCGAGAAAGCCGTGTGCGACAGCCAGTTGCTCGCCGACACCGTGCAGTGGACCACCGACGTGGAGGCGGTCCGGGCGATCATCGCCGAGGTCGTGCCGGCGCGGGCCGGGGCGATCGGCATCCAGGTCGGCGAGACCAACTCCGACTGGGGCGTGCACCCCGACCCGGCCGGGTGCCAGAACATCGGCGCGGAGGCCGTGCAGTACCGCAACGCGGCGATCTGGTGGAGCGCCAGCGTGTTCGGCCGGCTCGCGGCGGCGGGGGCCCGGGGGTACGCCTACGGCGACAAGAACGGCGCGTTGGGCCTGCTCTACGACCAGCCCAACGCCAACGGCGCGGGCGTGAACGAGCGGATGCCGCTCTACCAGGGCATCGGGTTCTTCACCGGCCAGCAGGGCACGCAGCTCGCGCACTTCGGCGCGAACCTGGTCCGCTCCTCGACCACGCTGGACGGGGTCGAGGTGTTCGCCTCCGCCGACCCGAAGGTCGTGGTGCTGGTCAACAAGGGGATGGTGGCGCGCGACGCGGTGATCTCCGTCGGCGCGGGCGCCTCCGCCCGCGTGCACCAGAAGGACGGCGGCACGGTCAGCTACGCCAAGCCCACCGACCTCGGGTCGCGGCCCGTGGTGGGCGGCGCGGTCGCCGTGACGCTGCCCGGACCGTCGGTCACGCAGGTGGTCGTGGGCTGAGGCCCGGCGGGTGGTGGGGCGTCCGGGAGCCCCACCACCCCGGCGGGTCACTCCACGTCGTAGGCGAGGTTGGGGCGCAGCCAGCGCTCCACCTCGGCCACCGGCACGCCGCTGCGGGCCGCGTAGTCCTGCACCTGGTCGCGGCCGATGCGCCCGACGGTGAAGTAGCGGGCGGCCGGGTTGGCGAAGATCAGGCCGCTGACCGCCGCCGCCGGGGTCATCGCGAACGACCCGGTCAGGCCCAGGCCGACCGACTCGGCGTCGAGCAGGGCGAACAGGGCCTGCTTCTGGCTGTGGTCCGGGCACGCCGGGTACCCCATCGCGGGCCGGATGCCGCGGAACTTCTCGGCGTGCAGGTCCTCCAGCACCGGCGTCGAACCGGGCTCGAACCACGCCTGCCGCGCCTTGAGGTGGATGTGCTCGGCGAACGCCTCGGCCAGGCGGTCGGCCAGCGTCTTGACCATGATGGCCCGGTAGTCGTCGTGCTCGGCCTCGTAGCGGGCGGCCAGGTCCTCGGCGCCGTGGATGGCCACGGCGAACGCGCCCAGGTGGTCGCCTTCGGGCGCGACGTAGTCGGCCAGGCTGCGGTTGGGGCGGCTGTCGGGCTTCGCGGTCTGCTGGCGCAGCATCGGGAAGCGCACCTCGCCGCCGTCGGTGGACAGCACCAGGTCGTCGCCGGTGGACGCGGCCGGCCAGAAGCCCAGCACGCCGCGGGCCTGGAACGACCCGTTCGCCACGATCTCGTCGAGCAGGGCGTTGGCGTCGGCGAACAGGTCGCGGGCCACCGGGTTGTCCAGGACGGCCGGGTACTTGCCCTTGACCTCCCAGGCCAGGAAGAAGAACTGCCAGTCGATCATCTCGCGCAGCTCGGCCAGCGTCGGCTCGACCACCCGCAGGCCGGTGAACTCCGGGGTGGGCAGGTCCTCGAACGGCACCTGCTCGCGGTTGGCCCGCGCCTGCTCCAGGGTCAGCAGGGCGACCCGCTTGCGGTCCTCGTGCTGCCGCCGCAGCCGTTCCTGCTCGGCGCGGTTGCGCTCGTCCAGGCCCTCGACGCGGTCGGGGTCGAGCAGCTCGGACACCACGCCCACCACGCGCGAGGCGTCGGCGACGTGCACGGTGGTGCCCTCGAACGCGGGCGCGATGCGCACGGCCGTGTGCTGGCGGGAGGTGGTCGCGCCGCCGATGAGCAGCGGCAGCTTCACGCCCCGGCGCTGCATGTCCGAGGCGACCGTGACCATCTCGTCCAGCGACGGCGTGATCAGGCCGGACAGGCCGATCGCGGACGCGCCCTCGGCGATCGCGGTGTCGATGATGACCGAGGACGGGACCATCACGCCCAAGTCGATCACCTCGTAGTTGTTGCAGCCCAGCACGACGCCGACGATGTTCTTGCCGATGTCGTGGACGTCGCCCTTCACCGTGGCCAGCACGATCTTGCCGGGGCCGCCGGAGGTGTCGACGCGGCCCTCGGCGCGGGCCTTCTCCTTCTCCGCCTCCATGAACGGCTCCAGGTAGGCCACCGAGCGCTTCATCACGCGGGCGCTCTTGACCACCTGCGGCAGGAACATCTTGCCCGAGCCGAACAGGTCGCCGACGATCTTCATGCCGTCCATCAGCGGACCCTCGATGACCTCCAGGGGCCGCTTGGCCTGCTGCCGGGCCTCCTCGGTGTCCTCCTCGATGAAGTCCACGATGCCGTGCACGAGCGCGTGCGCGAGCCGCTCGGCGACGGGGGCCTCGCGCCAGGACAGGTCGGCGACCCGCTTCGTGCCGCTGCCCTTGACCGTCTCGGCGTGCGCGACCAGCCGGTCGGTGGCGTCGGGGCGGCGGTTGAACAGCACGTCCTCGACCAGTTCGAGCAGGTCGGCCGGGATGTCCTCGTAGACGGCGAGCTGACCGGCGTTGACGATGCCCATGTCCAGGCCGGCGCGCACCGCGTGGAACAGGAACGCCGAGTGCATCGCCTCGCGGATGACGTCGTTGCCGCGGAAGGAGAACGACAGGTTCGAGATGCCGCCGCTGGTGCGGGCGCCCGGGCAGCGCTGCTTGATCAGCGGCAGGGCGTCGATGAACGCCTTGGCGTACTCGTCGTGCTCGGCGATGCCGGTCGCGACGGCCAGCACGTTCGGGTCGAAGATGATGTCCTGCGGCGGGAACCCGACCTCGTTGACGAGCAGGTCGTAGGCCCGGCCGCAGATCTCGACCTTGCGGGCGGCGGTGTCGGCCTGGCCCAGCTCGTCGAACGCCATCACGACCACGCCCGCGCCGTAGGCCCGGATCGCGCGCGCCTGCTCCAGGAACGGGCCTTCGCCCTCCTTGAGGCTGATGGAGTTGACCACGCCCTTGCCCTGCACGCACTTCAGGCCGGCTTCGAGCACGCTCCACCGCGAGCTGTCCACCATGATCGGCACGCGCGCGATCTCCGGCTCGGTGGCGATGAGGTTGAGGAAGGTGGTCATCGCCTCCTCGGAGTCGAGGAGGTCGGCGTCCATGTTGACGTCGAGCAGGTTCGCGCCGCCGCGCACCTGCTCCAGCGCCACGTCCACCGCGCCCTGGTGGTCGCCGGACTCGATCAGCCGGCGGAACTTCTTGGAACCGGTGACGTTCGTGCGCTCGCCGATCATGACGAACCCGGTGTCCGCGCCGATCGCGAATGGCTCCAGGCCGCTGAACGCGGTGAGCGGCGCGTCGGTGACCGGCTTGCGGCCGGGGCGCAGGTCCCTGACCGACTCGGCGATGCGCGCGATGTGGGCGGGGGTGGTGCCGCAACAGCCGCCGACCAGGTTCACGATGCCGGAGCCGGCGAACTCCCGCAGCAGGCTCGCGGTCTGGTCCGGGGTCTCGTCGTAGCCGCCGAACGCGTTGGGCAGACCCGCGTTGGGGTGCGCCGCGGTGTACGCGCCGGCGATCCGGGACAGCTCGGCGACGTGCGGACGCATCTCCGCCGCGCCCAGCGAGCAGTTGACGCCCACCACCAGCGGCTCGGCGTGCTCGACCGACCGCCAGAACGCCTCGACGGTCTGGCCGGACAGCGTGCGGCCGGACAGGTCCACGATGGTGACCGAGATCCACAGCGGTAGCTGCGGCGCGACCTCGCGGGCGGCGGCGATGGCGGCCTTGGCGTTGAGCGTGTCGAAGATCGTCTCGACCAGCAGCAGGTCCACGCCGCCTTCGGCCAGCGCCGCGATCTGCTCCGCGTAGGAGGCCTTGACCTGGTCGAACGTGACGGCGCGGTAGGCGGGGTCCTCGACGCGGGGCGAGAGGGAGAGGGTGACGTTGAGCGGGCCGACCGAGCCGGCGACGAACTTGCCGCCCGCCTCGTCGGCGGCCTGGCGGGCCAGGCGCGCGCCCTGGACGTTCATCTCGCGGACCAGGTGCTCCAGGCCGTAGTCGGCCTGGCCGATGCCGGTGGCGGTGAAGGTGTTGGTGGTGGTGATGTCCGCGCCGGCCGCGAGGTACTGGCGGTGGACGTCGAGGATGACGTCCGGGCGGGTGAGGTTGAGCAGGTCGGGGTCGCCGGTGACGTCCTTGGGGTGGGCGTCCGCGATGAGGTCGCCCCGGTAGTCGGCCGGCCCGAGCCCGGCGGCCTGGAGCATGGTGCCCCACGCGCCGTCCAGCACCGCGACCTTCCGGTCCAGCAGCTCCCGCAGTGCCTCGGACATCCGCACTCCTCCCATGGTGTGTCACATGGAAGGCGCCCTTGCGGTGGTCGGACCTGGCCGAGCGTGGCGGACGTGGCGTCCGTTGCAGCGCCTCTCGGCCAGTGGTCGCGAGCTTAGCAAAAGATCACCCGTGAGCGGTGCTCACCACCCGTCGTTCCAGGTGGATGCGAGGCTCCTACCAGCGGGAACACGGCGAGGTGACACACTGTTGGGGATCTCACGATGTGGACGGCTGGTGGGCGCGCGGTGGGGCGACGGTTCCACTGGCTGGTCGACGCGGGCGGTCGTCGCGGAGTTGGTGGCGATCGGTCAAGGGCGGCGGCGCGCGGTGGAGGTCCGGCCGATCGGGGGACGGTCGGCCGGACCCGGTGGTTCGGGCCTGCCGCCGACAGGCCAGAACCGGGTCTCAGGAGCGTTGCCCGGCGTCGTAGTAGGCCACCAGGTCCGCCGGCAGGGCGGGGACGTCGATCGGCACGCCGCCCGAGCGCAGGGACTCCGTGGCCGCGTACCCGGTCGCCACCGCCTCCCGCGCCGCCACCGGGGACGTCAGCGTGGTCCCTCCCGAACGGACGAAGGCCAGGAACTCCGCCACGATCCGGGGGTCCGCCCCGCCGTGCCCGCCCTCGGCCTCCGGGATGCGGACCGTCACGTCCGGCTCCCCGTGGCCGCGGTGGCGGCGGTTCCAGACGTGGATCTTCGCGCCCGGCGTGTCGCCGATGTTCTCCAGCCTGCCCTCGGTGCCGATCACCGTGTAGTTCCGCCAGTAGTCCGGCGCGAAGTGGCACTGTTGGTAGGTCGCCAGCACCCCGTTGTCCAGGGCCATGTTGACCATCGACAGGTCCTCCACGTCCACCACCGGGTTCAGGCCGGTCTGCGCCAGCGGCGGCCAGTTCGTGCGGTACTCCTCCCAGTCGTGGCCGGTCTTGTACTCCGGGGTGGTCAGGCGGTCCGCCACCCGGCCGTACACCGAGAGCGCGCCCATCGCGTTGACGCGCCTGGTGTAGCCGCCCGCCAGCCAGTGGATCACGTCCAGGTCGTGCGCGCCCTTCTGCAGCAGCAGGCCGGTGCCCTTGGCGCGTTCCGCGTGCCAGTCCTTGAAGTAGTAGTCACCGCCGTGGCCCACGAAGTGGCGGCACCAGACCGCCCGCACCTCGCCGATCGCCCCGTCCAGCACCAGGTTCCGCATGGTCTGGACGACGGCCATGTGGCGCATGTTGTGTCCGATGTAGACCTTCACGCCGGAGGCGCGGGCGCGGGACAGGATCAGGTCGGCGTCCGCGATCGTGATCGCCAGGGGTTTTTCCAGGTAGACCGGCACGCCCGCCTCGAACGCCGCCAACGCGTGCTCCACGTGCAGGTGGTCGGGGCTGAGCACGAACACCGCGTCCAGGTCCGCCTTCAGCAACTCCCCGGCGTCCGGGGTGGTGGACGCGCCGAAAGCCGACGCCGCCAGCTCGCGCCGCTCCGGGCGGGGGTCGGCCACCGCGACCACGGCGCTCCCCCGCCCCGGGCGGTGGGCGTGGGTGGTCAGAGGGGCGCGCAGGCCGTAGCCGATGACGCCGATCCGCAGGTCCGTCAACGCCTCATCCCTTCGAACCGGTGAACGCGATGCCCTCCAGCACGCGCCTCTGCATGACGATGAACACCACGATGACGGGCAGCGTCGCCAGCAGCGACCCGGCCATCAGCACCGGGTAGTCGGTGAAGTGCTCGCCCTTCAACGTGGCCAGGCCCGCCGACAACGTCATCTGCTCCGGGTCGTTGTTCACCACCAACGGCCACATCAGGTCGTTCCACGACCACAGCACCGTCAGGATGCCCAGCGCCACCAGGCCCGGCCGCGCCAGCGGCAGCATGATGTGCCAGTAGATCCGCAACGGGTTCGCCCCGTCCAGGCCCGCCGCCTCCTCCAGGTCCTTGGGCAGGGACAGGAAGAACTGGCGCAGCAGGAACGTCCCGAACGCGCTGAACACGCCCGGCACGATCAGCGCCTGCAACGAGTTCAGCCACCCCAGCTCCTGCATGATCTGGTACTGCGGGATCAGGAACAGCTGGCTGGGCACCATCAGCACCGACAGGAACAGCATGAAGATCGCGTCGCGCCCGGGGAACGCCAGCCGCGCGAACGCGTAGGCCGCCATCGAGCACAGCAGCAGCTGACCGGCCGTGCGCCCGGCGGTCATCAGCACCGTGTTCAGCAGTTGCTCGCCGAACGGGACGCTGTGGAACACCTTGGTGTAGTTCGACCAGTCCCACGTCTCCGGCAGGATCGTCGGCGGCACCCGCACGGACTCGCCGAACGACTTCACCGACGTCAGGAACTCCCACACCAGCGGCGCGACCATGACCAGCGCCCCGGCCACCAGCACCGCGTGCACCGGCCACGTCCGCCGCGCCACCCGCTCAGGCATAGTGCACCCACCTCTTCTGCGCCCGGAACTGCACGATCGTCAGCAGCAGGATCACCAGCAGCAGCACGAACGCGATGGCCGCCGCGTACCCCTTGTCGTTGTCCACGAACGCCCGCTCGAAGAACAGGAACACGATCGTCTGGTTTTCGTCGATGGCCGGGTTGCGCAGCGCGGCGCTGTTGGAGCCCAGCATCAGGTAGATGACGTCGAAGACCTGCAACGCGCCGATCGAGGTCAGCACGGTGACGAAGAACGCCGTGGGGCTGAGCATCGGCAGCGTGATGCTGAAGAACTGCCGCACCGGCCCGGCCCCGTCGAGTTCGGCGGCCTCGTAGAGGTCCTTCGGGATGCCCTTCAGTCCCGCCGCGAAGATCACCATGTTGTAGCCGACGGTCATCCAGATGCCCACGACCGCCGTGGCGTACAGGGCGAACCGGGGGTCGGCGACCCAGTGGTGGCCGTCGATGCCGACCAGCGACAGCAGGTGGTTGACCAGGCCGATGTCACCGTTGTAGAGCCACCGCCACACCATGCCGACCGCCGCCGGCATCGTCACCACGGGCAGGAAGTACAGCACCCGGTACACCGCCGCGCCCCGCAGCCCCGGCGTGTTGATCAGGGCCGCGAGCACCAGCGAGACGGGCACGCCGAGCAGCACCAGCGCCGCGTACAGCAGCGTGTTCTTCAGCGCCTTCAACACTTCCGGGTCGGAGACGAGCTTGACGTAGTTCTCCGCACCGATCCACGTGTGCCCGCCGAACGCGCCCCACTCGGTGAAGCTGTAGTACAGCGTCTGGAACACCGGCCAGATGTAGAACGCCAGCAGGCCCAGGCCGTTGGGCGCGATGAACGCGAAACCCCACAGCCACTCCCGGCGGCGCGGCCGCTTGCGCGCGGGTCGCCCCGCCGCCGCGCGGTGCGGCGCGGCGACGGGGACCTCCTCCAGGGTGGTCACTTCTCCTTGCCCAGTTCCTCGTCCACGGCCTTGGCCAGCTCCCTGGCCGCGTCGGCGACGTCCTTCTCCCCGGTCCACGCCTTGAGGAGCAGGTCCTCGGCGTGCTTGGTCCACGCGGAGGTGTTCTTGGAGCGCGGCAGCGGGACGGAGTCGGGGACCTGGTCGATGAACGCCCGGAGTTGGAACTGCGGGTGCGCCTTGACCCACGTGTCCTGGGTGCCCTGGTAGGCGGAGATCACCGCGCCGGCCTCGGCCTGGATCTGTTGCGCCTGCTTGCCGCTGGCGAACACGGCGAAGTCCGCGGCCTCCCGGGGGTTCTTGGACTTGGCGTAGGCGACGTTGGCCAGGCCGTGGATGACGACCGCCTGCTTCTTGCCCTTGGGCAGCGGGGCGACGTCCACCTTGCCGGTCAGGTCGGCGTTCTTGGCGAACCCGTTGGCCTCCCACGACCCGCCGTAGTACATGGCGACCTTGCCGGAGGAGAACAGCTGGGTCGGCTCGGTGTCCGACATCTGCTGGACGGTCGGCGAGGAGCCGGACTTGATGAGGTCCACCCAGAACTTCAGGCCCTCGACCGCCTCGGGGTCGCCGAAGCCGGACTTCCTGCCGTCGGGGGCGATGACCGTGCCGCCGGCCTGGAAGATCGTGTTGTAGTAGTTGGCCTGGGAGTCGGCGGGGGCGGCGATGCCGTACTGGCCCTTGGCGGGGTCGGTCAGCTTGGCCGCGGCGGCCTTGAGGTCGTCCCAGGTCCAGGTGGCGTCGGGGTGCTTGACGCCGGCGGCGTCGAAGAGCGCCTTGTTGTACCAGAGGCCGATGGTGTCGTAGTCCTTGGGCAGGCCGTACTTCTTGCCCTCGAACGTGTAGAGGTCCACCAGGGACTTCGGGTAGGCGGCGGTGTCCACGCCGGCGGCGGAGATCCGCTCGTCCAGCGGCTGGAGGACGCCCTGCGAGGCGTAGAGGCCGATGCGCGGGCCGTTCATCCAGAACACGTCGGGGGCGCTGCCGCCGGTGACCGCGGTCTGCAGCTTGGTCCAGTACTCCTTGTTGGCGGTGAGCTGGACCTTCACCGTGACGTTGGGGTGGGCCTTGGTGTACTCCTGCGCGATCTTCTCCATCGCGGGCTGCTGGTCCTTGTCCCAGATCGCGTAGGTCAGGGTGACCGGACCGCCGTCCGAACCCGCTCCGCCGCCACCGCAGGCCGCGGCGCTCACCGCGACCGCAGTCGCGGCGAGCACCTTCCACCACCGGTTGATCATGTGCACTCTCCTCGCGCCAAGGGGGGTGCGCGACGCTGTCGCATGTCACACACCACGTTGTGCTTGCGGGGCACACTATGTGCGCATTCTTGCGCAGTCAACGGCCGTTTATTACAACTTCGCTCATCACTGAGCGTGCTTTGCGCAGCTTCGAGCGTGATCGTGCGCAGGGTTCAGCCACGTGGGACCGGTTCAGAACGCGGCCGCGCGCTTCGTCCTCGGGACACCGGCCGACCCACGGGCTGCGGATCGCGCGCCTCGCCCCGCGGGCCCGCCGTCCCGGCCGGTGGTCAGGCCGAGAGGTCGCCGAAGTCGAGGGTGAGTTGGCCGGTCGGGCGCGGTGGGCCGGGGGCGTGGCGGCGGGCGTCGAGGCACAGGCCGCAATCGACCGGGTCGGTGGTCGGGAAGTAGACCTGCCACCACGGGCGGCCGGCGGCGAAATAACCCGCGTGGCAGTCCGGCGCGGGGATCTCCACTCCGCGCTCGTCCACCACGAAGCCCGCCCGGTGCACGGTGCGGTTGCGGCCGATGCGCAGGCCGCGGCCGCGGAACTGCTCGGCCGCCCACGCCTCGCCGGGCGCGCCGGGGTTCGGGTCGAGGTCCGGACCGGGCGCCGGGTCGCCGAACAGCGGGAGGGTCACGCCGACGATCGTGCCGACTTTCTTTCGCGCCCGCCAGGCAACCGGGGTAGAACAGGAACCGGAACCCCCACCGGACACCGATCGAAAGGGGCTCGCACATGGGCGTGGAGGACGAGGTCTTCCGCCAGGCCGACGCCGTGGACCTCCCCGAACGCGACACCGTCGACCAGCGCACCCCGGTCGATCCGGACGCCGAGCCCGACGAGGTGCCACCCCTGGGCGACGCCTGGCTGCAGGCGGACCCCGCCGACGTCGCCGACCAGCACCGCGTCGTGCCGCTGGACGACGAACCCGACCACTTGTAGCGACCGCGGTAGTACGCTCCGCGACATGTCGGCGGCGGCGGAGTTCGGCCGCGGGCTGCGCGCCCTGCGCACGTCCGCCGGCCTGACCCAGGCGGCGCTGGGCCGGCTGCTGGGCTACCACCACTCGCTGATCAGCAAGGTCGAGGCGGGCACCCGCCGACCGCCGCCGGACCTGGCCGGCCGCTGCGCGCGGCTGTTGGGCGACCACAGCCTCCTGCCGCTGTGGTCGGCGCTGGAGGACGAGCGGCGGGCCGGGCCCGGCGACGTCGTGGCCGCGCTGACCGGGGTGCTCGCCGCCTACGAGCGCTTCAACGACGGCTTCGGCGGCGTCCCGCTCATCCCGGCGCTGGAAGGCCAACTCCGCACCGTCACGGCGTGGCTGGCCGCGGACGCCGACCCGGCGCTGCCCGGTCTCGCGGCCGGTCTCGCGTTCCGGTGCGGGTGGGCGCGGGTCGAGAACGGGCAGCACCGCGCCGGGACGACGTGGCTGACCCGCTCGGTCGGGTGGGCCCGCGCCGCCCACGACCGGACCACCGCCGGCACCGCGCTGACCTACCTGGGCGTGGTCGCCCTGGTCGAGGGCCGGCCGGGCCCGGCCGGGAGGCTGGCGGCACGGGCCCGCGCCGAAGCGCCCGGGGACACGACCGTGGACTTCCTGGCCAGCCTGCTGGAGTCGCGCGCGCACGCCGCGAACGACGCCGACACGTCGTGCCGGCGGGCCTTGGACCGGGCCGAACGCCTGTCCACGGACCTGCGCGCGCTGCCGCCCCGGCACGGCCTGATGCTCCTCGACGCCGGCAAAGCCGCGTGCTTCCGCGACCTGGCGGTGCGGCGCGGCGCTCCGGCGCTGGCCCGCCGGGCGGTCGAGCACGCCCGGGAGGCCCTGCGCCGGACACCGGTGGACTCCCGGCCGAGCCGGGCGCTGTTCACCGTGCGGCTGGCCGACGCGTACGCGTGCGCGGCGGAACCGGAGTCGGCCGTGGCCGCCGCCGAACCGACCGTGGACGCCCCCTGGGGCGGCGACCTGGTCCGGCGGGAACTGGCCGGGCTCAAGCGGCGGCTGGTCGCGCGGTGGGGCCGGGTGCGCGAGGTGCGCCGGTTCGCCGACCTGATCCCGTGAAGCCGGGACCGACTCGTGAAGCGGTCCCGGTCGGTCAGACGTGGCGCAGCGGCCGGCCGCGCCAGGGGGCCGCCTCGACGTCGCCCTCCGCCCGCCGGCGGGCCTTGCCGCCCAACCGTTCCAGGTAGACCCTGCCGTCGAGGTGGTCCACCTCGTGCTGGAAGGCCCGCGCCAGGTAGCCCTCGGCGGTGATGTCCAGGGCCGAGCCGTCGAGGTCCCGGCCGGTGCACCGGACGCGCATGGCCCTGGGCGTCGGGTAGGACAGCCCGGGGATGGACAGGCAGCCCTCCTCGCCGTCCTGCAGACCGCCCGGCAGGCGTTCCAGCACCGGGTTCACCACGCAGCCCCTGCCCTCCGGGCCGCAGTCGTAGACGAACACCCGCAGGTCCACGCCGACCTGGTTGGCGGCCAGGCCCGCGCCGGGCGCGGCGGCCATCGTGGTGAACATGGCGTCCACCAAGCGCTTCAGGGCGTCGTCGAACTCGGTCACCGCCCGGGTCGGGGTGTGCAGCACCGGCTGTCCGAACAGGACGATCGGGGGCCGCGGACCCACGTCGATCACGTCGCCACCTCCTCGGGGGAGGCCAGCGGGAACAGCCGGGTCACCACGGCGACCGGCGCGCAGCCCGCGGGACGGGCCGCCGGGTCGTCCTCCCGGTCGAAGTACGGGCTGACCAGGTCGAGGATCTTGCCCGACAGGGCCGCCAACTCCTCCGGCGTCAGGTGCAGGGTGAAGGTGGCGGCTGCCTGGCGACGCCAGTGCGGCGGGTAGGCGTCCCGGTTCGCCCGCCACCGCGCGTAGCGCCGGTCGTCGCGTTCGTCCATGCGGTCCCCCTCGTCGGCCGGGGTCAGCCGCCACGGCCGTTCCTTGTGGTTGCGCCCGTCCACCGGCTCCACCAGGCCGAACCGGGCCAACTGGCGCAGGTGGAACGACGTGGCGCCGCTGTTGACGCCCAGGCGCGCCGCCGCCTGGGACGCGGTCAGCGGCCCTCCCGTCGCGAGCAGGTCGAGCAGGGCCAGGCGCAGCGGGTGGCTGCGGGCGCGGGCTTCGTCGACGACCACATCGGGCATGATCGCAAAGTACACTTTGCAGAGTCTTCTTTGCAATCGCGGCCCCGCCGCGGGCGGCTCACGATGGGCGGGTGGACGAGCGCCTGTTCACCACCGGGTTCGTGCTGCTCACCGCGGCCGACCTCGGCTACTTCACGGCCACCGGCGTGGCCGTCTACGCGCTCCCGCTCCACGTGACCGGGCCGTTGGGCGGGGACGAGGCCGCCGCGGGTCTCGCGTTCGGGGCGTTCGCGGTGTCGGCGCTGGTGCTGCGGCCGTTCGCCGGGGTGCTCACGGATCGGTGGGGGCGTCGGCCGTTGCTGGTCGGCGGTGCGCTGCTGTGCGCGGCGGGGATGGCGTTGACGGCGTTGGCCGGGTCCACGGCCGTCGTGGTGGCGTTGCGACTGCTGCTGGGGGTGGCGGAGGCGGCGTTCTTCGTCGCCGGGTTCGCGGCGTTGGCGGACCTGGCCGCGCCGACCCGGTTGGGCGAGGCGCTGAGCTACAACTCGCTGGGCCTCTACCTCGGGCTGGCGTTCGGGCCGCCGCTGGGCGAGGTGCTGGTCGACCGGGGCGGGTTCACCGCCGCGTGGCTCGGCGCGGCGGGGTTGAGCGTGGCGGCGGCCGTGCTGGCGGCGTCGCTCGGGGAGACCCGCGGGCCGCGCGAGCCCGCCCCGGTGCGCCTGGTGCACCGGGCGGCGATCGCGCCGAGCGTCGGGTTCTGCACGTCGTTGGCGGCGATCGGCGGGTTCCTGACCTTCGCCGCCCTGCACGCCCGGGACGTCGGGCTGGCCAACGCGAGCCTGCCGTTGTTCGTCTACGGGATCGTCGTGGTGATCAGCCGGATCGCGTTCGCCCGCGTGCCCGACCGCCTGCCGTCGCTGCCGCTGGCCGCCGGGGCGCTGGCGTCGATCGCGCTCGGGTTGGGGCTCGCGGCGGCGTGGGTCACTCCCCCGGGCCTGGTCGTGGGGACCGTGCTGCTGGCGCTGGGGGTCACGTTCAGCACGCCGGCGTTCTTCTCGGCCGTGTTCGCCACCGCGCGCCCGCACGAGCGCGGCGCGGCGTCGGGCACCGCCAGCGCGTTCCTCGACCTGGGGCTGGGCGGCGGGCCGATCCTGCTCGGCCTGGTCGCGCGGTCGGCGGGCATCCCGTGGGCGCTGGCCGGGGCGGGGTTGATCGCGCTCCTGGGGTGCGCGTGGACGCTCACGCTTGTGCGCGCTGCCGGTCGTGGTGCCGCCGCGCCTTGAGGCGGTTGCCGCACGCGGTCATCGAGCACCACTGGCGGCGGCCGGTGCGCGAGGTGTCCACGAAGTGCAGGACGCAGTCCGGGTTGGCGCACTTGCGGACGCGGTCGGGGTGCTCGGCGCGCAGGCGCAGGTAGTCGCGCAGGCACACCCAGGCCGCGTGCCAGCGCGGATCGGGCACGTCCGGGTGCTCGGCGTCGACGGTGAGCCGCAGGCGGCCGTGGTCGAGCAGGGCGTTGAGGGCGGGGAGGTCGGTCGCGTCGGCGATCGCGGCGATCACCGCCTCGCGGGTCGTCTTCAGCTCGGCGCGGGGCACGGGGGCGGCGGGCAGGCCGTGGTCGGCGAGCCAGGCGCGGGTCAACTCGTCGTGGTCCAGGACGTCGTACCAGGTCGTGCCGGTGATCCAGCGGGTGTTGAGGAGGTCGAGGCCCAGCGGCTGGTCGACCAGGGGCCGCTCGGGCCAGTCGCGGGCGCGCAGCGCGTCGGTCAGCACGGACTCGTCCTCCTAACCTTTTTCAGACGCTTGACAGGTTAGCACGCGCCGTGCTTGGGTTGATCTAACCGTTCTGAGCGACTTGAACAGTTAGGTGAACCGCCATGACGACCTACCACCACACCGACATCGACGGCCTGAGCGTCTTCCACCGCGAGGCCGGGCACCCCGACGCGCCCGCGATCGTGCTGCTGCACGGCTTCCCGACCAGCTCGCACATGTTCCGCGGCCTGATCCCGGCGCTGGCCGACCGCTACCGCGTGATCGCGCCGGACCACATCGGGTTCGGGCAGAGCCCCGCGCCCTCGGTCGACGATTTCGACTACACCTTCGACCGGCTCACCGAGGTGACCACGAAGCTGCTCGACCGGCTCGGCGTGCGCCGGCACGCGCTCTACATCCAGGACTACGGCGCGCCCATCGGCCTGAAGATCGCGTCGAGGGAACCCGAGCGGGTCAGCGCGATCATCACCCAGTCCGGCAACGCGTACATGGAGGGCTTCACACCGTTCTGGGAGCCGCTGTTCGCCTACGCCACCGCGCCGGGCCCGGACACCGAACCCGCCGTGCGCGCACTGCTCACCGCCGAGGCGACGCGCTGGCAGTACACGCACGGCGTGAAGGACGTGACCCGGATCAGCCCCGACACCTGGTCGCACGACCAGCCGCTGCTCGACCGGCCGGGCAACGCGGAGGTCCAGCTCGCGCTGTTCCGCGACTACAAGAACAACCTCGACGCCTACCCGGCGTTCCAGCGGTACTTCCGCGACAGCCAGGTGCCGCTGCTGGCGGTGTGGGGGCGCAACGACGAGATCTTCGGGCCGGACGGCGCCACCGCCTACCGCCGCGACCTGCCCGACGCGGAGATCCACCTCCTCGACGCCGGGCACTTCGCGCTGGAGGACCAGTTGGACACCGTCGCCGGCTACGCGCGCGGCTTCCTCGGCCGCGTCCTGGGCTGAGGTCGGCGGTCGCCGCGGGGGTCAGCGCACGGCTTCGGCGAACTCCGCCATCCGCTCGGCGAACCCGTCGGCCGGGCTGAACCACACGGCGACCGCCTCCGCCCCGGCGTCGGCGAACGCGTGCGCCCGCTCGACCGCCTCCGCCACGTCCCCGCCGGGGTGGGCGATCCGCACCGTCGGCTTGACCGGCCGGTCCGCGAACGACCGCAGCCGGTCCAGCCGCGCGGCGAACCCGGCGGGGTCCACGCCCACCGCCTGCCACTCGTCGCCGAACCGGGCGGCGCGGCGCAGGGCGGCGTCGCTCATCCCGCCCACCACGATCGGCACCCGCCGCAGGGGACGCGGCTCGAACACCCCGGCCTCGTAGCCGTAGTACCGCCCCTCGAACGGCCCTTCGCCGTGGCACAGGTGCCGCAACAACCGGATCGCCTCGTCCGTGCGCGCGCCCCGGTCGGTGAAGTCCGAGCGCAGGGCGGCGAACTCGGCCCGGTCCCAGCCGACCCCGACGCCCAGCGCGAACCGCTCGCCGGACAGCCGGTCCAGCGTCGCCACCTGCTTGGCCAGCACGAACGGGTCGCGCAACGGCACCACGAGCACCGACGTGCCCAGCTCGATCGTGCTGGTCCGGGCGGCGATGTAGGACAAGGCCACCAGCGGCTCGTACACGCCGCCGTACCGGTCCGGCCCGTAGGCGCCGGGCGGCAGCACGTGGTCGGGCAGGTAGACCCGTTGGTAGCCCAGGGCTTCCGCCCGCACCGCGAGGTCGGCCAGGCGCTGCGGCGGCATGTCCGGCGACTCGTCGGGCAGCACGACTTCCAGCTCGGCGTTCACCGCCGCCCTCCCGTGACGAAATGTTCGACCATGCTCCGACGTTAAGCACTCACATCGGTGTCAAGGTCAACTGCTCGGTGCTCTGGAGTGCGTCACATGCTGATCGGCGAGCTGTCCGAACGGACCGGCGTGAGCCCCCGGCTGCTGCGGTACTACGAGTCGCAGGGCCTGCTGGAGACCTGCCGCGCGGCCAACGGCTACCGCCACTACGACGACACGGCGGTCACCACCGTGCGGCAGATCCGCGCGTTGCTGGCCTCGGGGCTGAGCACGGAGGTGATCCGGTCGGTGCTGCCGTGCACGTACGGCGACGAGGCGCGGGTGGACCTGTGCCCCGAGGTGCGCTCGATCCTGACCCGCGAGCTGGCGGCGCTGGACGAACGCATCGCGGGCCTCCAGCAGTCGCGGGGCGCGCTCGCCGCCTACCTGCCCTGAGCTACTTCGGGAGGTTGGCCCACACCTCGGCGGCGACCTCCTTGACCGCCGCGCACGCCTGGTCCGCCGGGGTGCCCGACGGCAGGCTCACCGAGACCACCGCCAACTCCTGCAACCCGTTCTCGAACGGGATGTGCGTGGTCTCGGCGACGCAGAACGACACCGAGGAGGCCGAGGACTTGTAGATCACGGTCGGGCGTCCGCCGACGTCCTCGCGCACGGAGTCCTTGCCGTCCGGCTCGGACGGCTTGCCCACGGCGTAGGTGAGCCGGGCGCGGGGCGTGGACGCCTCGCCGTCGTTGCTCCACCGGCACTGGTGGCCAGCCGGGTACTCGTAGGCCTTCGGGCTGGTCAGGCCGGGCACCTTGGCCAGGCTCGCCCGGACGGCGTCGCAGGCGACCAGCTTGCCCACGGACTTCGCCCCGAACCGGCGGTGCTCGACCTCCTTGGCCAGCACGCGGTCGGCGACGACCTTCGTGGCGTGGTCGGCGATGCGGCACATCTCGGTCGAGGGCACGGTCTTCTCGCTGTAGTTCTCGACGCTCACCGCCAGCGTGACCAGGTCGGTGAACACCAGCCGCCGGGCGCACCGGACCGACTCGCCGGGCTCCTCGACGATCCGCAGGTCCTCGTAGTCCACCAGCTCGCCCTTGAAGTCGCGCTCGGACCCGACCTGTTCGAGCGTGCCGAACAGGACCTCCAGCTTCGCGCCGCCGGCGACCGTGACGGTGACCAGGCAGAAGTCCAGCGACTCGGGCCGCCCGTCGACCGCCTCGCCGAACTGCTTGAGGTCGCGGGCCTCGACGTACCCGCACGGGTCGACGGTCGGCAGGTCGCCGAGCAGGCTCTCGGCGGTGGTCCGCGCCTTCTGCGGCGTCGGGTTGGGCACCGGCACCGGCGACCCGGTGACCTGGGTGGTGCAGGCGCTCAGCGCGAACGCCAGCCCCACGACGGCGGCGACGCGCCCGGACGGCCTGATCATGCGCGCAGCCTAGGTGACCGCGGGGCCCCGCAGGCGCACAACGGGATCACCGATCCGCATCGACCCGTTCAAGATCGGTAATGTCGAGGGCACGATGACCTCTTTCGACATCCCCGACGCGCTCGTGCGGTCCCACCGCTCCCCGGCCGGCCGCGCCTGGCTCGCCGCGCTGCCCGCCTCGGTCGCCGAACACCTCGAACGCTGGTCGCTGCGCCCCGACGGCGCGGTCCGCAACGGCATGGCCTCGCTCGTGCTGCCGGTCGTGCGGGCCGACGGCACGCCGGCCGTCCTGCGGCTCCAGCCGCCGACCGAGGAGACCGCGGGCGCGCTCACCGGCCTGCGGACGTGGGACGGCGACGGGGTCGTGCGCCTGCTGGACCACGACGACACCGGCGGCGTGATGCTGCTGGAACGCCTCGACGCGACCCGTCCCCTGTCCACCGTCGCCGACGACGACGAGGCGCTGACCGTCCTGGCGGGCCTGCTGGCGCGCCTGACCGCCGTGCCCGCGCCGCCCGACCTGCGCCGGCTGTCCGACATCGCCGCCGCCATGCTCGACCAGGCGCCGTGGGCGGCGGCGCGGCTGGGTCCGGACGACGCGGCGCTGGTGCGGACGTGCGCGGCGGCGGTGGCGGAGGTGCTGCCGGAGTCGGGTGACCGGCTGCTGCACTGGGACCTGCACCACGACAACGTGCTGGCGGCCGACCGGGAGCCGTGGCTCGCGATCGACCCGGAGTCGCTGGCCGGCGACCCGGGTTTCGACCTGCTGCCGGCGTTGGACAACCGGTGGGAGGCGGTGGCCGACGACGTGCCGCGCGGGGTGCGCCGCCGGTTCGACCTGCTGACCGGGACCGCGGGGCTCGACCGCGATCGGGCGAGGGCGTGGACGCTGGGCCGGGTGCTGCAGAACGCGCTGTGGGACGTCGAGGACGGCAAGCCCGCGCTGGAGCCGGTCCAGGTCGCCATCGCCACGACGCTGCTCGCCGCCGGCTAGGGTGACGTGGTGCTGGGAGTGGTCGAGAGCGTGTGGCGGTACCCGGTGAAGTCGACCGGGGGCGAGCCGGTGGACCGGGTCGAGGTCGAGGAGCGCGGGCTGGTCGGCGACCGGCTGTGGGCGGTGCGGGACGCGGACGGCAAGTTCGGGTCGGGCAAGAACAGCCGCCGGTTCCGGCGGATGCCCGGGTTGCTCGCGTTGCGGTCGCGCTGCGCCGGCGACGGTGTCGAGGTGCTGGACCCGGACGGGTCGGCGCTGAGCGAGGACGGCCTGCGGGCCTGGCTCGGGCGCGCCGAGGTGGCCCTGGTGCGCGAGGGCGACGTGTCGCACTTCGACGAGCTGCCGGTGAGCGTGCTGAGCACCGCGACGCTGGAGTGGTTCGGGCAGGCGCTGCCGGGTGTCCCGGTGGACGAGCGCCGGTTCCGGCCCAACGTCGTCGTGCGCACGCCACCGGGCACGCCGCCGTTCGTGGAGGACGCGTGGCTGGGTCGGGAGCTGGCCGTGGGCGGGGTGCGGTTGGCGGTGGTGCGCTCCAGCGAGCGGTGCGTCATGGTCAACGAGGAGCAGCCCGGACTGCCGCGGTCCTCCGACGTGCTGCGCAAGATCGCCGACGCGCACGACAACAAGCTGGGCGTGCTGGCCCGGGTGCTCGTGCCCGGCGGGTTCGCGGTGGGCGACGAGGTGGCGCTGTGCACGTGATCCGCGTGAACGACCGGGTCCACATGGTCACCGGGACCAACGTCAACTGGGCGCTGGTGTCGGACGGGACGGCGCTGACCCTGGTGGACACCGGCTACCTCAACGACTCCGCCGCCCTGCTGGCGTCCATCACCGCGATCGGCCGCCGCCCGGAGGACGTGACGGCGATCCTGCTCACCCACGCGCACCTGGACCACATCGGCGGCGTGCCGGCCATGGTGGACCGGTTCGGCACGCCGGTGCTGACGGGCGCGGAGGAGGCCAGGCACGCGCGGCGGGAGTACCTGGAGCAGATCACGCCGGTGGAGATGCTGCGGCTGTGCGGGCACGCGCCGAGCCGCCGATGGGTGCTCGACACGGTCCGCGCGGTGTTCCCGCGGATCAGGATGTCGTTGCGCGAGGTGGGCGTGGTGCCGCCGAACGTGCCGCTGGACGTGCCGGGCGGTCTGGTGGCGGTGCCGACGCCGGGGCACACCAGCGGGCACACGGCGTACCTGATGCCTTCGACGGGCGTGCTGTTCAGCGGCGACGCCCTGGTGACCGGCCACCCGACTTCCCGCCGCGGCGAGGGCCCGCAACGCCTGCCCGAGGTGTTCAACACCTCCGAACAGGGCGTCACCGAGGCGATCGCCGCCCTGCGCGACGTTCCGGCCGACACCCTGGTCCCGGGCCACGGCGGCCTGGCCCGCGGCCCGCTCAGCGGGATGGTCGACGCGGCCCTGCGGTGAGGCCCGCCCGCGTGGACCGACGGTCACCCGTCACCGGTTCGGGTGAACCCGAAGGGCTCGTCACTCCCACCTGAGCCCTCGTGATCCACCATCGGTCAGAGTGCACGGCGCTCAATGGTCCGCCTGGGCAAAGGAGCAAGGCGATGACTGGAGAGAGAGTCCAGCAGGCCGTCATTGCCGCGATGGAGGCGACGGCCGACAGGGGTCAGGAGATCCAGAAGGCCGCCGTGGCGGGCGCGGCGAGGGGAGCGGCGGAGCCTCCGGCCGGGCCCGGCACCATGTCCAGCCTGTCTTCGGGATTCCGCGGATACGTGTGGGCGGCTTTGGTGACCGCGCTCGCGGCCGTCCTGATCCTCGCCCTGATCGGTCTCATTTGGGTGCGACCGGCCGATGGCGAGAACGAGACGATCGTGACTGTGTTCACCGCGACGCTCACCGGTCTGGTCGGTCTGTTCACCCCGTCCCCGGTGGCCGGCCGGGAGGGTGGCACCGGCAACTCCGGGTGATCTTCCCCGGCCCGGTTGGAGGTCCCCTCGGGGTGGGCGGAAGCCCGGCCCACCCCGAGGGGCGCGGTCACTTCAGTTCGGCGGACGACTTGCCCAGCAGCCGGCGGGCCACGATCAGTTGCTGGATCTGTTGCGTGCCCTCGAAGATGTCCAGGATCTTCGAGTCGCGCGCCCACTTCTCCAGCAGTGACGTCTCGCTGTACCCCGCGACGCCGGCCAGTTCGACGCAGCCCAGGGTCACGTCCGAGCCCGTCCGGCCCGCCTTCGCCTTGGCCATCGACGCCTGCAGCGAGTTGGGCTTGCGGTTGTCGGCCATCCACGCCGCCTGGAGCGCCAGCAGGTACGCGGCTTCCCAGTCGGCCTCAAGCTTGAGGAACTTCGCCGCCGCCGCGTGCTGCGAGCCGGCCGGGCGGTCGTAGTCGACCTCGACGCCCGCTTCCGCCAGCACCCTCCGGGTCTCCTCCAGCGCCGCCCGCGCGACGCCGACGGCCATCGCGGCCACCAGCGGGCGGGTGTTGTCGAAGGTCTGCATGACGCCGGCGAAGCCCTGCTCGGTGTTGATCTCCGGGCTGCCCAGCAGGTTGTCCTTGTGCACGCGCACGTTGTCCAGGCGGAAGTGCGCGGTGTCCGAGGCGCGGATGCCCAGCTTGTGCTCCAGCCGCACCAGTTCGAAGCCCGGCGTGCCGCGGTCGACCACGAACGACTTGATCGCCGCCTTGCCCAGCGACCGGTCCAGGGTCGCCCACACCACCACGCAGTCCGCGCGCTCCCCCGCCGTGACGAAGATCTTCTCGCCGTTGAGGACGTAGTGGTCGCCGTCCTTCACCGCCGTGGTGCGGATGGCGCCGGAGTCCGAACCGGTGTCCGGCTCGGTGATCGCCATCGCGGCCCACTTGCCCTGGTACCGCTTGAGCTGCTCGTCGTTGGCCACCGACGCGATCGCCGCGTTGCCCAGGCCCTGGCGCGGCATGCTCAGCAGCAGGCCCACGTCGCCCCAGCACATCTCGATGGTGCCCAGCAACAGCTGGAGGTTCGAGCCGTTGCGGTTGCCCTGCTTGGACTTGTCCGAGGACGAACCGCCGCGGCGCACGCCGCCCGCGCTGGCCCCGCCGCCGGCCGCGGACAGGCCGTCCAGCAGCGCGGCGAGCATGTCCAGTTCCTTGGGGTAGGTGTGCTCGGCCTCGTCGTACTTGCGCGAGTTGGGCCGCAGGAACTCCGCGGCGGCCTGGTGCGCCTGGTCGACGAGCTGCTCGAACTTCTTCGGAACTTCGAGGTTGATCATGATTCCCTTTCCGCCCGCGTCAGACGAGGACGACGCCCTCGGCCAACCCGACCGCACGCAGGTCCCGGTACCACCGCTCGACCGGGTGCTCCTTGACGAACCCGTGCCCGCCCAGCAGCTGCACCCCGTCCAGGCCGATCCTCATGCCCTTGTCCGCGCACAGCGCCCGCGCCAGCGCGGTCTCCCGGGCGAACGGCTTGCCCTGCTCGGCGCGGCCGGCCGCGCGGTAGGTGACCAGGCGCATGCCCTCCAGCTCGATCGCGATGTCGGCGACGGAGAACGCGACGCCCTGCCGGTGGCTGATCGGCTCGCCGAACGCGACCCGGTCGTTGACATACGGGATCACGTAGTCCAGCACGGCCTGCCCGGTGCCCACGGCCAGCGCGCACCACCCCAGCCGCGACAGCCGCACGCAGTCCGCGTAGGACTTCTCGTCGCCCAGCAACGCGGTCGCGGGCAGGGTCACGTCGTCCAAGTGCAGCCGGCCCATGCCGGCCGCGCGCAACCCCATGCCGGGGTCGGCCTCGACGGTCAGGCCCGGCGTGGCGGACTCGACCAGGAACAGCGCGGGACCGCGGCCGGCGAGGTCGGCGGCCACCACGAACAGCTCGGCCTTCGCGGCGTTGGGCACCATGGCCTTGACGCCGTTGAGCACGTACCCGCCGCCGGACCGGTGCGCCTTGGTGCGCAAGGCGAACGGGTCGAACAGCGGGTGCGGCTCCTGGATGGTCAGCGCGGCGGCGGGCACGTCGTCGCCGGTGAACGCGGGCAGGTACGTCGACTGCTGCCCGGCGTCACCCCACAGGGTCAGCGCGGTGCTCACGGCGGCGGGCGCGAGGCACGCCACCGCGAGACCCATGTCGCCGTGGGCCAGGGCCTCGGCGATGAGCACGCCGCTGACCGCCGACCGCTCGCTGCCCGCGCCGCCCAGCTCCTCCGGGACGCCGACCAGGCTGACGCCCAGCTCGTTCATCGCGGCCAGGACCTCCGGCGGCGCGGCGCACGCGGTGTCGGCGTCCCCGGCGACCGGGCGGAGCCGCTCGGCGGCGAACTCGCGCAGCATCTCGGTCATCATCTGCTGCTCGTCGGTCGGCGTGATGTCGAACAGCCCCTGCTCGGGGCGGTTCGGCAGCCGCGCGGGCTTGCCGAGCTTCTGCACGGCGCCGAACCGGCGGCCGGCGGCGGCGACGGTGCGGAACCCGCTCCTGGTCGCCTCGTACACCCCGCGCTCGACCGGCTTGCGCAGCCCGAACCGGTCCAGCACGTCCGACGCGGCCACCCGGTTGAGGACGGCCAACGCCATCCCCATCGGGTCCCGCCTGCCCTGCCCCGTGGTACTCGCCACCGCGACACCCCTGTTCCACACCCGACGACTATCTACTTCAGAGTAACCTACTCGGGAGTAGATACGGGAGCCCCTGCCGGCTCACGCCCGGTCCACGCACACCGCCCGCCCCACGGCGTACCAGTCGTGGGCGAAACCGTCGTCGTCCTCCCACGCGTTGAGCTGGAACCACGACGTCCCGATCGCCCACAGGTTCGGCGACACCTGGCCCGCCGGCGTCACGCCGCCCGCGGCGATGAACGACCACCCCGCCGCCAGCCACCGCTGGTGCGACTCGCACCGGACGTCGAACATCTTGTCCGACCGGTCGGTCACCGAGGTCGCGGAGTGCACGCTCTGCCCCGGCAACGGGTCGGCGCACACCGCGTAGGTCGAGAGCCGCCACGTGCCCGCGTACCCGTCGGGGTCCTCCATGCCGGTCACGGCGGCGCTGGTCAGGTCGAAGGCGAAGGACACCTGGTTCACCCAGACCTGGCCCTCGCCCTGGGTGTTCCAACCGGCGGTCAGGAGCTTCTTGCCGGTGGGACACGTGGCGCGGACCTGCTTGTCGGTCGAGGTGGTGTCGGAGTGCTGGACGACGATCTGGTGCCCGGGGACGGGCAGCGCGCACACCGCCTCCACGATCAGGCTCCACTCCCGCTCGGTGCCGTCCTCGTCCTCGCGGGCCAGGGCGACGGCGGCGGTGGCGGTGGGGATGAGCGCGGTGACCAGGGTGTCCCGGGGCGCGCCTCTGGTGAAGGCGCGAGCGCCGATGAGCTGCTTGCCCGACGGGCAGGACACGGAGTTGATGCGGCTGGTGGCGGAGGTCGGTCCGGCGGCGTCGGACCAGACGACCTCGTCACCGGGGATGGCGGCGTGGGCGGGGGTGACGGCTAAGAGGGTGGCGGCGGCCGTCAACACGGCCACGACGAGCGGACGGATCACACGGACCTCGCAAGGGAAGTGGGGGTTCACCGTCCGAGACGCCCGGAACCGCCCGGGGTTGCTACACCAGCCGCGAGAACAGGCGCTCGTGGGCGTCGTCCCACGCTTCGAAGGCCTCATGGACGTCCCGGACCAGGCCCGACGCGGGGTGGCGCTCGTGCAGGCCGGCCAGGAAGGGCCGCAGGACGCCCGACCGGTCCACGTACTCGACCAGTTGGACGATCGCCGCGTGTTCCACCGCGTCGGACAGCGCGTCGGGGTGGAAGTCGGCGGTCGGGACGGGCAGCACCTCGGCCGCCGCCTCCGCCACCGCCCGGACGCCCAGGTGGTCGGCCACCGCCCCGGCCGCCAGCCGGACCGCCGGGCGCAGCTCGGGGTTGTCGCCGCGCAGCACGTGCACCAGGTCGGCGGTCAGGCGGGACGGGACGATCCGCGCGCGCGGCCAGGTGCGGGCGAAGCGGGCGGACCACTCGCCCAGCAGTTCGTCGCTGCGCAGCGACCACGGGGCGGTGGGCGGGTCGGCCGCCGGGTCCGGCCCGCCGACCAGCGTGGCCCAGTCGCGCAGCCACGCCGGGTCGGGCCGGAACAGGCCGGACAGGCCGTGCAGGACGGTCGCTTCGCCGGCCGCCGCCCGCACGACGGCCCGGCGCAGTTCGTCCACCGGGTACAGGTCGCGTTCGCGCCCGGACCGGCCGAAGTCCCTGCCGCGCAACAGCAGCAGGAACCGGCCGCCGGAGGCCAGGAAGCGGTCCAGGTCGGGGCCGCGCAGGGCGTCCACGCGGCGGTCGTACTCGGCCAGGTCGTCGGGGTCGTGGGAGGCGAGCGCGTCGATCAGGGCGAAGCGGTCCACCCGCGCGCCGCCGGGTACGCGGGTGACCGTGGGCCAGTACTGCCGCCAGCGCGCCGCGTCGCAGTAGGCCCGCGCCAGCCACTCCGGCTCGGCCGCGTCACCCCGGCGGCGCAGGCGGTCCTCGAACAGGCGCACCGCGTGCTCGGCCAGGCCGTCGGCGAGCAGGTGCGCGCCGTGCGCCGCCAGCCACGGGTTCCACACCTCGGCGGGCAGCTCCAGCGCCTCCTCGTCGGTCAGGTCCTCGCCGCGCAACGCCCGCAGTTGCGCGGCCACGCGCGGGGGGAAGTCGCCGCCCGGTGGCGGGAAGCGCCCGCCAAGGACCTCGGTGACCGGCCGCCGGCCGTCCTCCAGCATCAGCAGGTGGTACAGGGCCTCGGCGCCGGCGGCGTCGTCACGCAGGTGCTCGTCGCGGCCCGAGGCGTACCAGTCGGCGGCGGCGCGGTGGATCGCGCGGACGCGGTGGCCGTGCGCGGGGTCGCCGGACATCATGCGTAGCACCGCCCGCCGCACCTCGGGGTGGTGGCGCAGGCCGTCGTGGGCCGCCGCGACCAGCCACACCTCGTCGCCGAGCAGGTCGACCAGGGCGTGCTCGTCGCCGTCGGCCAGGTCGATCCCGCAGTGCGGCGCGAGGACGTGCCGGACCAGGGCGGGCGTCACGCGGCGCAGCACCAGGCCGGGGTGGGCGAGCCGGCGCACGCGGTCGTCGCGGATGTGGCCCAGGAACCGGTCGTAGAGCACGGCGGCGCGCAGCTCGTCGTCCAGGCCGGGGTGGGTCTCGTGCGCGGTGGCCACGAACCGGCGGCGCTCGGCGCGCGACAGCTTGCCGTAGAACCGGGCCGCCACCCGCAGCGCCAACGGGTTGCCGCCGACCGCGCGGGCCACCACGCCGGCCGCGTCCGGGTCCACGCCGAACCCGGTGATCACGCGGACCGCCGCGTCGGCGTCCAGGTCGCCCAACTCCAGCGGCGGCAGCATGGCCAGGTCGTCCATCGTGGACACCGGCGCGCGACCGGACACGATGACCCGCAGGCCGTCCAGGCCCATCTCGTGCCGCAACCGCCAGATCCACTCCTGGACGCGCCGCTCCGGGTCGTTCCACCCGCCGCGCCGCGCCCCGGCCACCGGGCGGTCGCGCTGCCACTCCTCGAACGTGTCCAGCACCAGCACGACGGTCCGCCCGCGCAGGTCGTGCAGGTCGAGCAGGACCCGCGCCTCCAGCTCGAACCCGGTGGCCGTGCGCACGTCGGTCTCCACCGACTCCACCGCCAGGTCGGTGCGCACCTGGCGGCGCTCCTCGCGGGCCTGGTGGCGCAGGGCGGAGAAGTCGGCGGAGGCGACCGGGGCGGCCCAGCCCAGTTGGCGGGTGACCTCGAAGGACAGCTCCAGCTCGGCGTTGACCCGGAACACCACCCGGTCGAAGTCGATCACCACGGCGATCGGCCCGTCCGGGGCGTCGGCGTCGAGCTGCCGCTCCAGGTACGGCCGCACCAGCGCGGCCAGCAGCGTCGACTTGCCCGCGCCGCCCACCCCGGTGACCGCGAGCACCGGCACCGGGCCGGCCGGGTCGGCGGGCGCGCACACGAAGTCCCGCAGCACCGCCAGCTCGCGGTCGCGGCCGTGCACGCCCATGTCCAGCAGGGTCGCGTAGCTGTCCCGGACGGCCATCAGCCCGGCACGCCGGCGGGCCTCGGCCAGGTAGCCCTGCCGTCCGCCCAGCGGCGCGGCCCACGTCAGCGCCTGGAGGACCGCGCGGTCGTCGCGCTGTTCGCGGGCGAGCCCGCGCAACAGCTCCCGCGCGCCGCCCCGCCCGGCGGCGGCCAGCTCGCGCAACGTCCTCCCGGCTTCGTCGGTCGGGACCCGGGCGGCGTCGTCCAGCGCCGCGGCCACCCCGTTCGCCGCGGCGAGCCGGGTCAGGGCCTCCTCGCGCGGCCCGCTGCGCATGGTCCACCGCCAGTCGCCGGCGACCAGCGCGCGGTCGAAGTCGATCGCCACGACGTCCAGCACCCGGTCGGCGTCCTCGGCGGGCAACCCGCGCACCAGGTCACGGGGCGCGACCGCCCCCGAGAGCGCGGCCCGGTCCCGCACCGCGCGCACCGCGCCCTCGGCGACCGGCGGCGGCTCGGGCGGGGCCAACCGCCGCACCAACGCCTCCCGCTCGGCCGCCGACCGCCCCGCCAGGAACGCCGCCAGCAACCGGTCGGCGTCCGTCCCGCCGACCGCGGCGGCGGGGTCGAGCCCCGGTCCGTGAGCGGCCATCACGCCACCTCGCGGGCCTTGAGCATGCTCAACACCAGGTCGATGGCCTTCGTCGCCGCCCGGTACCCGGTCAGCCCGCCCGCCTTGGCCCGCTCCAGCGCGAACCCCGCGAACGCCACGTCGTCCGGCCCCGGCGCGCCACCCGGCCCGACCAGCGCGTACGCCACGTCCTCGGCCGTGGGCGGCTTCAGGTCCTCCACCGACAGCGCGAACCGCTCGGGCGGCGTCTGCTGCCACGACACCATCACCAGCCGCACGGTCCGGTAGTCCGGCAGCGCCCCGATCAACGTGAGCAGCAGGTTGTCGATCCCGTGCTGGTCGCTGACCCGCGCCCGGTCGAACCCCTCGAACACCAGCCACACCGCGCGCCGGCCGCCCACGCCGTCCAGCGCCGCGCCCAGCCGGGGCGCGATCCCGTTGCGGACCCGGCTCTGCCCGGTGGTCACGGGCGCGCCGCACGTCGCGTCGAGCTCGGCGGACAGCGTGCCCGCGATGTGCTCGGCGAACCCGGCCGCGTCGGTGGCCAGGGCGTTGGCCACGTCCAGCGCCACCACCACGCCGTCGCTGTGGGTGCGCACGTACTCCCCCACCAGCCGCTTGGTGAACCGCAGCCCGGTGTCCGGTTCGCCGCGCACGATCAGCAACCGGTCCTCGGCCGGCGCGCCCTCGCGCAACGCCCGCCACAGCCGCTCCTGGGTGCCCCGGCGACCCACGACCCGTCGGGGACCGGCCGGGCCGCGCACCTCCTGGAGGTAGGGCACCACGTCCTCCAGCTCGTCCAGCTTCGCCAGCCACCGGCACACCGGCACCGCCCGGTTGCGCGCCCGCGCCGGCACGCCTTGGGCGTCCCCGACGGCCTGCAACGTCCGCCCGCCGCCCTGGTGCAGGGCCACCACCCGCCATTCGTCGTCGAACAGCGGCGCGCCCGACGAGCCGGCCACGGTGTTCGCATCGTGCAGGTACCGCACGGCGGGCGCGCCGAGCTGCTCGTCGAGCTGCCCGATCGACCACAGCAGCGGCTCGGCGGTGCCGCTGGCCCGGCCCGGGTGGTGCAGGACGTGCACCGGGAACGGCTCACCGGGCGGTCGCGCGCCCAGCCGGGTGCGCCGGTCCACCCGGCGCGGCCGCGCCAGCCGGATCAGGGCCAGGTCCCACGGGCCGTCGGCCTCGGTGATGCCGGAGATGTCGCGGACGTCCGGCAGCCCCAGGCGTTCCGACGCCGTGGGCAGGCTGCACCACGCGAGCCACCGCGCGTCCAGCTCCGCCTCCTCGCCCTCGAACACGCGCACCTGGTCGGGCACCGCCTGCAGACCGGCCGCGCCGCGCGGGTCGGCGGCCGGCGGGGGCAGGTAGTCCTCGGCGTAGCCGAAGGTCAGCCTGAGCTTCTCCCGGCTGCCCTCGACGGCGGTCATCACGCCGTTCTCGGCCCGCACCAGCGCCGCGACGACGTGCGCGGCGGTGGCGACCAGCGTGGGCCGCACCAGCACGCCGGTGCCGTGGTGCCGGCCGTCGATGTCGATGCGGCACACCCGGTCGCAGCTGTCGAGGAACCGGCGGGCCGACACCAGCGCGCTCTTGGGCGTGAAGTCGCCGTTGACGAACAGCTGGAGGTTGAACGCCGTCGCCCCGAGCAACGCGGTCAGCCGCTCCTCGAACCCGGGCAGCACCAGCTCGTTGTTGATCAGGTCGATGGCCAGCCGGCGCAGCAGCCCGCGCCCCTCGGCGACGTGCAGCGCCTCGGCCGCGAACTGGAACGGGTCGGCCCCGGTGTCGCGGCGCAGGTGGATGCCGTGCGCCAGGCGCAGCGGCTCCCACACGCGGTCGAGCAGGACGGGGTCGTCCAGCCTGACCGCGTGCGCCAGCGCGACCACCCCGGGGTCCCAGCGACCCTCGTCCACCGGCGCCGCCACGGCACTACACCCCCACCGCCGCGTCCAGGTCGGAGGTGATCCGCTCGGCCGCGTGCGCCCAGTTCTCCCGCAGGTGGTTGCCCGCGAAGTGCAGGCCCAGCACGGTCCGGCCGTCATCGTCGAGGTCCACCAGCGCCGAGCCGGAGTTGCCGCCCAGCGTGCTGATGTCGTGGGTGAGGATCCACCCCTTCGGGTCGTGGGCGACCTCGCCCGCGCCGGCCATGATCGCGCCGGGGGCCAGCCGCTTGAAGCCGCGCACGCCCGCGAAGATGCTCGCGAACAGGTCCGGCGAGGTGGACCCGCCCGGGTAGCCGACCAGGTAGACGCCGCGCCCGCGGGTCGCGAGCCCGCCCATGCTCACCGGGTCGTCGCCGCGGGCCACCTTGACGGGGGCGGGGAACGGGCGGCCGGGCACCGGTTCCAGTTCCAGGATCGCGAGGTCCAGGCCGCCGAAGTTCAGCTCCGGGAAGTCCGGGTGCCGGGTGCCGGCGTCACCCTCGCGGCCGACCGCGACGACCCGGCGGACGGGGAACCGGCGCTCGGGCAGCGAACTGCGCACCTCGTGTCCGAAGTGGACGGACACGCCGGTCTTGAGCCGCCCCTGGAACCGGCCGTCGCTGCGCACGCCGCCGGGCGCGATGGCTTGCAGCACGTGGAAGTTCGTGGCCACCAGGCCGTCGCCGACGACCCAGGCGGTGCCGTGGTAGCCCAGCCGGACCTCCGGCGACGGGTCGTCCACCCGGCCCACCGACCGGCACACGTCCCGCACGGCGTCCGACACCCGCGACAGCGAGGCCGCGAACAGCCCCAGCGACGGGGTCTTGAGGTCCACGAAGTCGTCCTCGACGAACAGCACGGGCCGCGACCCGTCCGCCCGCACGACCGCCTCCAGCCCGGACATCTCGTCCTGGCCCAGCGACGCGTCGACGCCGTCGCCGTAGAGGTGGCTGATCGCCTCGTTCGCGTTGTCCAGCAGGGCGCGCTTGGCGTCCTCGTCGGCCCGCACCCCGGTCTTGCGCTCCACCCAGGCGATCTCGGCTTCGAGCTTGTCGAGCAGTTCGGACTTGGGCGGCGGGGTGCCGGGCGCGCCGCCGACGCCCTCCAGCCGCGCCGCACCGCGGCCCTGGCCCAGCAGGTGGAGGTAGTTCCTGGCGTCGGTCATGGCGTCACCCGCAGTCGTTTCCCGATCTTGCCGGTCATGGTGGCGGTGCCCGCCGCCGCGCCGGCCGCCACCAGGCGGTTGTCGGCGAGGCGCAGCACCAGGTACGTGATGCTCACGTCGGCCACCAGTGATACGTCGTCCCGGCCGATCGGCCGGTCGTTCACCAGCTGGGTGGTCGTGCCGGCCGCGCCCTTCACCAGCACGACGTGGTCCACCGACCCGTCGTGCAGCGCGTCGTGCAGGCACGCGTCGGCCCACGGCGAGCGCGTCGCGCCGTCCGGGACGGCGGTGATGGCGGCCAGGAAGGTGTCCACCGAGGCGAGGAACGACTTCAACTCGTCGCGCTCCGCGTCCTGCGCGCCGCCGAGCCGGTCGATGCGCTCGGCGACGTCCTTGCGCCGATCGTCCAGCGCCGCCAACGCGGCCTCGACGCGGGTGGCGGTCGGCATCCGGAAGTCGTCGTGCCGCACCACGAGGTTCTTCGCCAGCAGCCTGCCCAGCACGCAGGCGGCGGAGGCGAGGTCGTCGGCCGGGACGGCAGCGGTGGTCACGGTCCGCTTGCTGGACGTGAGCTGCAGCAACGCCGGCACCGCCTGCGTGACGAGCGCGCCGACGCCGAGGACCCCCATCGCCTCCTGCATCGAGGGCTGGACCGTCTTCAGCAGCTCGTCGGCGGTCCGCGTCAGCCGCTCGACACCGTCCACGACCGCCCGGTGCGCGGCCGCACCGCCCGCGAGGTCCACGTCCGTGGTGACCAGCACCGGCCCGGACGGCTTGAGGCCGTGCACCACCTCCGCGACCTTGGCGGCGGCGTCGTCCAACGCCCGCAACGCCAGCGCGCTGCCACGAACGGCCTGGTCACCGGCCACCGTGGTCGCCCCGGGCTGCACCTTGGACAGGTCGGGCACCAGCGCCGCCCACTTGTCCCGCTCGGCGCGGTCGGCGGCGATCCGCGCGGCCCGCGCGTCCGCCGCGGCCTTCTCCGCCTCCGCCGCCTTCTTGGCCGCGTCCGCGTCGACCGCGACCCCGCGCGCACCGTTTTCCTTCGTGTCCATGGCGAGGACCTCCTGCCGTCACGGCGTGTGACTCGCCGTCACTCCGGTCCTCGCCACGTCCACCCGGCGTATTACCGTTGGCGGAACAGGTTCACCCGTTCAGGCGAACGCGCCCGTCACCGCCGGTAGGCCTTTCAGATGATGTTGTGGCCGCCGTCCACGACCAGGTTCTGCCCGGTGACGTAGCTCGCGCGCGGCGAGGCCAGGAACAGCACCACCTCGGCGATCTCCGCGGGCTGCGCGACGCGCCCCAGCACGGTGGCCTTGCCGACCTGCTCGGCCACGCCGGGGTTCATCGCGAGCACGGTGTCGGTGGCCACCGGTCCGGGCGAGACCGTGTTGACCCGGACGCCCTTGAACTCGACCGCCCACGTGCGGGTCAGCGACTCGACGGCGGCCTTGGTGGCGCTGTAGACGGCGGCGCCGGGGATGCCGACGGCGGTGGCCATGGTGGAGACGTTGACGATGCTGCCCGACCCCTTGGCCACCATGCCCGGCGCGAGGGCGGCGGTCAGGAAGAACAGGGCGCGGACGTTGACGTCGAACATGAGGTCGTAGTCCTCCACCGTCTGCTCGACGGTGGGCGCGAACGGGTAGACGCCCGCGTTGTTGACCAGGATGTCGAGGTCCCCGACCTCGGCGGCCAGCCGCCGCACGGCGTCGAGGTCCCCCATGTCCGCCTCGACGAACCGCGCGACCCCACCCTCCCCTTCGATCTCCCGCACGGTCTCGGCACCCCGCCCGGCGTCCCGCCCGGTCACGACGACCTCGGCCCCGGCCCGAGCCAGCACCCGCGCGGTCTCCCGCCCGATGCCCGCCGTGCTCCCGGTGACCAGCGCGACCTGCCCCTTGAGTTCCACGACCACCCCAGTTTGTTCGATGTTCGGTGACTATCGAACACCAACCTAGCGCCCGTCGTTCGATGTTCGCAAATCATCGAACAGCTACCATCGTCCTCGTGCGCCACAAGGACACCGACCCGACCGTCGAGCAGCTGCGCCTGCCCGACGTGATGGCGGCGCTGAGCGACCCGCTGCGCCTGGGCCTGGTCCGCCTGCTGGCCGACGGCGAGGAACGCAACTTCGGCGAGTTCTGCGCACCGGTGGCGAAATCGACCCTGAGCCACCACATCCGAACCCTGCGAGCAGCCGGCGTGCTCCACAGCCGCAACGAGGGCACCCGCTGCTACCTGACCCTGCGCCGAGCCGACCTGGACACCCGCTTCCCCAACCTGCTGGACGCGATACTGGCCGCAGCCACCCACGACGAGGTAGGCGCCCACGTAGGCCTACAGGACACCTAGACCGGCATCCACGCCCGAGCGGCGGTGACGAGGGCGGCCACGCCTACGTCCAGGGTCGGGTTGATCACCGGCGCGAACAGCGGTGAGTGGTTGGCAGGGATGGTCGCCGCCACGTGTCGAAGCTCGTCAAACGTCGCAGCCCCCGCGAACGCCCCCGGATCGGCCCCACCCAACAGCCAATACACCAGCGGAACCCCAGCCGCCGTCGCGAAAACCCCCACGTCCTCGCTCCCCGTCACCGGCCCCGGATCGACAACCCGATCAGCCCCGAAAGCGACAGCCAACGCCTCCCCCACCCGACCCGCAGCCGCCGCATCATTGACCGCCGCCGGAAAGCTGGTCAGCACGGTCACCTCGGGTTCCCGGGGCGCGCCGGACGCCGCCGCCTCCGCCCGCACGATGCGCTCGATCGCGTCCAACGCCCGCGACCGCACCACCGAGTCGTAACTGCGCACGCTGAGCAGCAGTTCGGCGTCGTCGGGGATGATGTTGGCCACCGTGCCCGCCCGCATCGCACCGACCGTCACCACGCACGTGTCCCCGCCCGCGATCTCCCGCGACACCACGGTCTGCAGCCGCAACACCGTCGCCGCCGCCATGACCACCGGATCGACCGCCGCCTCCGGCCGGGACCCGTGCCCGCCGCGCCCGTGCAGGACCACCCGCACGGTGTCCGCCGCCGCGAACGCCGGACCCGGCCGCACGCCCAGCATCCCCGCCGGGATCGGGGCCACGTGCTGCCCCAGCACCACGTCGGGCTTGCCGAACCTTTCGAACAGGCCGTCCTCGACCATCGCCTCCGCTCCCCCGCCCACCTCCTCGGCGGGCTGGAACACCGCGAGCACCGTGCCGCGCCACCCGTCACGCCCGGCGGCCAACTGCCGAGCCGCACCGATCAGGCAGGTCACGTGCACGTCGTGGCCGCACGCGTGCGCCACCGGCACCTGCTCGCCGTCGCGGTCCGCCACGGCGGTGCTCGCGTAGGGCAGGCCGGTCTTCTCCCGCACCGGCAACGCGTCCATGTCCGCGCGCAGCAGGACCGTCGGGCCGTCACCGTTGCGCAGGACGCCCACCACGCCCGTCCCGCCCACGCCCTCCGTCGTGTCGAAGCCGGCGGCGCGCAGTTCGCGGGCGGCGATCGCGGCCGTGCGGGTTTCGGCGAAGGCCAGTTCGGGGTGCTGGTGGAGGTCCCGGTACAGGTCGGCGAGGTTCACGACGATCACTATCGACGGCCGCGCCACGCCCGGCAAGCCGGCCCATACACTACGAATCCACACCCACCGACCCAAAACCCCCCGACCCACGACCCACCGATCCGCGAACCACGGATCGATACGCTACGGATGTAGACACAAGCACCGGCGAGGAGCGGCATGCCCAAGGTCATCGACCACGACGAGCGGCGGGAACACATCGTCGACGTGACCTGGGACCTCATCGTCCGCGGCGGGTTCGAGGCGGCGACGATGCGCGAGATCGCCGCCGCCGCCGGGTTCGCCAACGGCGCGCTGAAGCGGTACTTCGCCAGCAAGGACGCCCTGGTGGAGGCGACGTTCGACCGCGCGCTGTCGCAGGTGCACGCGCAGATCGCCGCCGCGACCGCCGACCGCTCGGGCCTGGAGGCGCTGCGCGTGCTGTGCTACGGCGCGATGCCGCTGGACGCGAAGCGGATCACGGCCGGCCGCGTGCTGCTCGCGTTCTGGGACATGTCCCTGGGCAACCGCCGCCTGCACGACCGCTACGCCGAGCACCTCCGGTCGTGGCGCGCGGCGCTGCGCGAGCACATCCGCCAGGGCCGCGCCGACGGCGACATCCGCACCGCGACGCCGGACGAGCAGCTGGTGGACGAGATCGTGCTGATGAACGCGGGGGCCAACGTGATGAGCCTGGTCGGCCCCCGGTTCTCGACGCGCAAGCTCCAGAAGGCGCACCTCGACTCCTTCTTCGACCGCCTGACCCGCCCGTAGGACCTCACCAGGAGCCGTCGGCACGCACCCCGCGGTCGGCCCACAACGGGTCCAGCGCGGCGCGGAGCTCCGCACCGTGGTCGGTGGCCAGGCGCAGCGCGCCCAGGTTCTCCCGCAACTGCGCGAGCCGGCTCACCCCGAACAGGACGTTGGCCACCGCCGGGTTGGTCAGGCAGAACGCGATGGCCGCCTGCGCGGGCGTCGCGTCGAACCGGGCCGCGACCAGGGCCACCTCGTCGGCCGCCGCGCGGATCGCGTCCCGGATGCCGCCGGGGTCCGCGCCGATCTTGCGCTCGGGGAACTTGCGCCCCGCCAGGATGCCGCCCTCCAGCACGTCCGAGGCCTGCAGCACCAGCCGCCCGGACTCGAACCACGGCCCGTAGTGCTCACCCTCCGCCATCGACCGGCGCGCGACGCTGTACTTGAGCTGCGCGAACGTCGGCGGCACCAGCCCTTCGGCGTCGGCGAACTCCAGAGCCGCCGCCAGGTCGCTCGCGACCCAGTTGTTCACGCCCCACACCGCGAACCGCCCGGCGCGGATCTGCTCGTTGACGTCGGCGACGATGGCCCGCACGTCCGGCGGTGACATGTAGTCCCCCACCACCACGCTGTCGAACCGCTCGACCCCGATGCGCTCCAGCGAGGTCGTCAGCTGCCCCTCGAGCCCGGTCGCCGGGTACTCCCACAGCCACAGCTTCCCGCACAGGTGGTACTCGTCGCGCCCGATCCCGGCGGCCCGCACGGCCTCGCCGAAGATGATGTCGGTGCGCGCCTGCTCGGCGTGCGGCCCCATGTTGTAGTGCGCGACGTCGAACAGGGTCGCGCCGGCGTCCACCGCGTGCCGCAGGAGCGTGACCGCGTCGGTGAACTCCATGCGGTCCCAGGTGTTCCACGAGCCGAGCCCGAAGACCGGCCACTGCTGTTCGCCCATGAGAAGCACTCCCTCTCGCCGCGCCAGGTTCGGGTTAGTCTACACACATAGACTAAAACCTTGATCCCTTGCGCAACAGCAAGCATCATGAGGTCGCTTCATCTACATCCGTTGACGGAGGACGCCGTGCCGACACCCCCACCCGCCGACCTGGTGCTCACCGGGGGCACGGTGCTGACCTTCGACGCCCGCGACCGCGAGGCCGACGCGCTGGCCGTCGCCGGCGGGCGCGTGGTCGCGGTCGGCGACGTCGCCGACCTGGTCGGCCCGGACACCCGCGTGGTGGACCTGCGCGGCCGGACGGTCATGCCCGGCGTCAACGACTCCCACCTGCACGGCGCGTGGCTGGGCGCGCTGTGGCCGCGCACCCTGTTCGGCTCGGAGGGCGCGGTCGAGCACGCCGAACCCCTGATCACCGACGCCGAGGGCCGGCGCAAGGCGATCCTGCACACCGGCGACCTGCTCTCCCGGCTCGGCGTCACCAGCTACACCGAACCGGGCCTGGGCCCCGGCGAGGACGCCGGCCCGACCGGCTGCTTCGGCAGCGCGGTGCTCGACGAGTACGCCGCCCTGGCCGCCGAGGGCGAACTGCGCGCCCGCGTCACCGTCCTGCGGCTCTTCGGCGAACTGGACGGCCCCAGCTCGCTCCGGGCCTTCGAGGCCGGCCTGGCCACCGCGCCGCCGACCGCCGACCCGCGCTGGCTCAACGTCACCGGCGTGAAGATCTTCGCCGACGGCATCCCGCCCATGCGGTCGGCCTGGACCCACCACTGCTACGCCGACGGCACCTCCGGTCACCTGCTGGTCGAGGGCGAGCACGACCCCGACCGCGAGGCCAACCTGCGCGCCATGATCACCCTCGCCCACCGCGCCGGCCACCAGATCGGCGTGCACGCCACCGGCGACCGGACCACCGAGGTCGTCGTGGACGCCCTGGCCGACGCGATCGCCGCCCACGGCCCGGCGGGCCGCCACTACCTGATCCACGGCGACCTCGTCCCGCCGCACGTGCTGGACCGCCTGCCCGCCCTCGGCATCGGCCTGAACACCCAACCCGGCATCGCGGTCACCACCGCGCCCTGGCTGGCCGCCGCCCTGGGCGAGGACGTGGTGCGCACCGCGTGGCCGCTGCGGGACGCGTTCGAGCGCGGCGTGCGGGTGTGCCTGAGCTCCGACGCGCCCGTGCTCGACCCGGACTGGCGGCGCGGGGTCGCCGCCGCCGCCCGGTGGCTGGACCTGCCCGCGAGCCGCGTCCTGATGCGCCGCCTGCTGCGCGCCTACACCGTGCTGCCGGCGCACCAGGACGGCGCGGAGTCGTGGAAGGGCACGCTGGAGGTCGGCATGGCGGCCGACCTGTGCGTCCTGGAGACCAACCCGCTGGACGTGGACCCCGCCGACCTGCCGCACGTCGGCGTCGCCATGACCGTGGTGGACGGCCGGGTCGTGTTCGAGGCCTAGGACAACCCGGGGAACGCCCGGCGCAGTTCGGCGAACAGCACGTCGTGCCGCCCGTGCCCCATGGTCGCGGCGGCGGTGTGCACGACCTCCACCGCCGCGCGCAACGGGTCCTCCCCGGTCACCGCGAACAGCACCGGCAGCGCCATCGCCTGCTGGAGGAAGTTGTCGGTGCGCCCGTCCGGCGTGGTGATCAGGGTCTGCGGCACGGTGGGGTCGGCGAACAACCGGTCCCACGGCTCCCGGTCGTCCTGGAACGGCGGCGGCAGCGGCTCACCGCGGTCCGCCGCGTCCAGGGCGGGCGCGATCCACGAGACGCCGTCCAACCCCGCCTCCACGCACGCCCGTCGCGCCGCCCAGCGGGCGATGTCGCGCTGCACCTCTTCGGGCGCGGCTGCCAGCGCGTCGAGCAGCGGCCGGTCCATGCGGGCGAGGTTCAGGGCCGGCCGCCGCATCGCCACCAGCCGGGGATCGGGCAGCACCCCGCCCCACTCACGCACCAGCGCTTCGTGCCGCGCCCGCTCGTCCGCGCGCCGACGTTCCTCCTCGGCCGCGAGCCGGGCGCGTTCCTCCTCCTCCGGCGTCGGCGGCGGGGGTTGCTCGCGCGCGAAGGCGTGCCAGTACTCGGCCTGCGCGCTGGTCTGGCGGACCACGGCGTCGGGCGCGGGCGGTGCGGGCCAGAACTGGAGCAGGTACCGCTCTTTCGCCACGTCCTCCGGCTCGCCCGCGTTCTCGCGGTCCATGCCGACACCGCAGTAGCGCACCCGGTAGTCCGTCTCGGCCAGGTCCAGTTCCTCGGACCACTCGCCGGCCCAGCCCACCAGCGACGCCTCGCCGATCGGCCG
This sequence comes from Saccharothrix sp. NPDC042600, assembly GCF_040647305.1. Taxonomy (NCBI): domain Bacteria; kingdom Bacillati; phylum Actinomycetota; class Actinomycetes; order Pseudonocardiales; family Pseudonocardiaceae; genus Saccharothrix; species Saccharothrix sp. NPDC042600. The sequence continues at coordinate 74,658 of NZ_JBEZBW010000020.1, forward strand.
GAACGACGCCTCCACGACGTCTTCCCATTCCGCGCCAAGGGAAGGCTCACTGTCGTGCAGCTCGACGGTGAAGCCGACCTCGCCGGTGTGCAACCCGGTCATGAGGAACAGCGTCCCCGGCACGGACGCGCCGAGCAGACCGTTGCGCTGCCCGCCGAAGCAGCCCCGCATGTCGCCGCCGATCTCGACGTCGCTCTCGACCGACAACTGCCCGTAGTGGACCCACACCGCGTCCTGTAAGAGAACCCGCACGGTTGCACTATCGCGTACGTCCACCCGGGCGGTGTGACGCGGTTCCCGGAACCGGTCGGCGCGGACGTTCGTATTCCCCGGTGTCGGAGGAAGATCGTTGGAAGGGTTGGTGGACCAGGTGACCGACGGCCGCGAGGAACTCGTCCCCCTGCGCACGGACTTCGACGCGGCGTGGCGCGGGTTCGACCGCCGCCAGGTCCGGCACTACGTGGCGGCGGTGGAGGCGGATCTCCGGCTGCTCGCGGTGGACCGCGACGCGGCGGTGGCGCGCGCCGACGACCTCGCGCGCGAACTCGAACGCGCCCGCGCGGAGATCCGGGAGTTGCGGGACGCGCTGGACCGGGTGTGCCGCACGCCCGTCGAGCCGGAGGCGTTGTCCGAACGGCTGCGCCGCATGCTCGAACTCGCGCACGCCGAGGCCGACGAGGTCACCGCGCGGGCGCGGGCGGCGGCGGACCAGGCGTGGGAGACCACCCGCCGCGCGACCGAACGCCTGCGGGAGCGGCACGAGCGCTTGGTCGCCGACCTCGACGCGCGCCGCCACGAGATGGAGACCGAGCACCGCGACCTGCTGCGCCGCACCCGCGACCAGGTGGACGCGATGACCCGCCAGGCCGAGCAACGCCGCCGCGACCTGGACGAGCAGGCCGCCCGCCTGCGCGCCCGCGTGCAGGCCGACTTCGAGGTCGCCATGGCGGCCCGCCGAGCCGAAGCGCTCCGCGAGGTCGCCGACCAGCGCGCCGCCGCCCGCGCCCACGCCGAACGACTGGTCCGCGAGGCCGAGGACCGAGCCCACCGCCTGGTCGCCGAGGCCCGCGCGCGAGCCGACCGGCTCGACGCCCGCCGAGCCGGCATCGCGGAGTCGCTGGCCGAAGCCGAACGCCTGCTGACCGACCTCGACCCCCTGCTCGACCCCCTGCCGGAAGAAGCCGAACTACTCGCCGCCTGACCCGCCCGCCGCCGTCTCCGCACAGCCCCGGCCGCGCACCCCGCGCTGGTCCGTTCGAGTGATCATCGGCCTCCCCGGGGAGACGCCCGCCCGCCGCTCCACGTACGGGGCGCGGGCGAGGTGCCCGCCGGGAAGGAGACATCATGCGCACAGCGTGGAAAGCACTGCGGACCCTGGGGCTCCTGGTCGTGGTCGTCGCCGGCGCGTTGCTCGGCACGGCCGCGCCCGGGTGGGCGTTGCCGGTGTTCGTCAACGACGAGACCTGGGCGTACCTGAGCAACCCCCAGACCGGGATGGCGGTGGACGTCGAAGCCGCGGCCACCGGCGACCAGGCGCGCGTCCAGACGTGGCCGTTCCACGGCGACCTCAACCAGTACTGGCAGGTCAAGAAGGTCGCTGGCACCCCGTACGTGCTGGTCGTGGCCGCGCACAGCCGCCGCTGCCTGGACGTGCGGTGGGGCGACTGGAACAACGGCACCCCGGTCTGGCAGTGGGGCTGCCACGGCGGCGACGCCCAACTGTGGCAGCCCGAGCAGGTGGCGGCCGACGGTGCGGGCGGCGTGACGTTCCGGCTGCGCAACAAGGGCAGCGGTCGGTGCCTGGAGATCCCCGGCGGCATGGCGGCGCACGGGGCGAAGCTGGGCATCTGGGACTGCCACGGCGGTCGCAACCAGGAGTGGCGCTACGGCAGCTACCTGAGCAACCCGGCGCGCGGGCACGTGGCCGACATCCCGGGGTGGCACCCCCACCCCGGCATGGGCGCGCAGATGTGGACGTTCCACGGCGGCACGAACCAGCAGTTCACCGCCGCCTACACCGCGGGTCACGGGGTGAGCGCCCGCAAGCTGCGGGTGGCGCACTCGGGTCTGTGCCTGGGGCTGCAGAACGCCGACATCGGCCGCAACGGGGCACGGGTCGTGCAGCAGGTCTGCGAGACCGACCCGCGCGGCGACGCCAACCAGGTGTGGTTCGAGGAGCGGGTCGCGAGCGACAAGTGGGGCTGGCCGATCCACCGCTACCGCAACGCGGCCAGCGGCAAGTGCCTGGACATCTGGGTGCACGACGCGGCCGTGGGCGCGCGGGTGCTCCAGTGGGACTGCCACAACGGCTGGAACCAGCAGTGGCGGGCCAGGTGAGGTAGGCGGGGCGGGTCTGGGACCGGGTGCGTCGAGCGCACCCGGTTCCGGCTCACGCCGACGGTTCCTGGAACACCATGACGGGCACGTCCCGCACGACCCGGGCAGCCGCCACCGGCTCCTGCACGGGCAGCGCGACCACGTCCTCGGCCACGTCCTCGTCAAGACCGAGGACGGGGTCCAGGTCGGCCACGACGTCGTGCTCCGCCACGGGCGCCGCGGGCGCGGTCTCGACCACCAGGTGCTGCTGGGCCTGGTTGATCCACAACAGCCACATCACCTCGTCCCGGTGCCCCCGGAACTCGGCTTTGAGCGCCGACAGCGCACCCCGCACCCGAGCGACCAGCACCTGGTCCTCGGCCACGGCCCCCCACACGGCCCGCGCCCCGGCGTCCCGCGCCTTGACCATCAGCCGCACCTGCTCCGCCAACTGGTCGGCCGCGAGCTCCGACCAGGCAGCGGCAACTTTCCGAGCTCGGTTCACAATGCACATCCTCGCTCAGCCGACCCCCTGCCGGTGGTAGGACACGGAGTAATCCATCTCTCGTTTCCGCCGTCCGCAATGGACGCCGCCGCTCCCGACCCCGCCAATCGAGACGGCGTCGGAGACCGGCCTTCGGAGATCCACAGTGGACCTCGGGCGGAGGTCAGGACAGGGCGAGCAGGGCCCGGACGGTCGTGCCGGCGGGGCCGGTGTGGAGGCGGACCAGGTCGGCCAGGTCGTTGACCATCAGCAACCCCCGCCCCGAGAGCTGGCCCGGCTCGGGCGGCCGCCGCCCGGCCAGCGGGTCGCTCAACGCCCCGCCGTCCCGGACCTCGCACACCAGGTGCCCGTCGGCCCGCCACACGCCCACCCGACAGGGCCCGCCGCTGTGGCGCAGGCTGTTGGTGGCCAACTCGGTGACGATCAGCTCCACGTCGGCGACCCGGTCCGACGCGCCGCACCGCGCCGCAGCGAACCGGCGCGCCTCGGCCAGGTCCCCGGTCGTGGACACCTCGAACACCGCGTCCGCCGGCGGCTCGGGCAGCGGCTCGTTGTAGCGGTCCAGCAGGCCGGGCACGTCGTACTCGTCGCTCTCGTAGGACGACGTCCCCTCCCACACCACGGGATGGGTCACCAACGCGTCCGCGACGGCCCGCTCCGACAACGACGACACGTCGTAGGGGCACAGGATCGTCACGTCCCGGCCGTCGAACGCCAGGTTGATCAACGCCTCGTGCTGGGCGCACGCCGGGTACTCGGTGGCGCTGCGCCCCGCCCACACCGGCTCGCCCACGATCCGGACGTGCCGGTCACGGTGCCGGTCGGCGAAGCGGCGCAGCACGCGGGCGATGATGCGGCCGGGGTTGCGGCCCTCGACGGCCATGTCCAGCAACGTCACGTGCTGCGCCAGCGCGCCCAGGCCGGAGCGCACCAGGTCGAGGCGGTCGCCCGGCACGGCCATCGCCACCGGGTGGCCGGCGTCGAGGCCCTCGGCCGCGAACGGCACCAGCGCCGCGAGGTACTCCTGGTCGGTCCGGTAGAACAGCGCGGGGTGGACGAAGGTGTTCATGGGATCTGCTCCACCCGGACGTCGGGGATGTCGAGGACCTCGACCAGGCGCGCCGCACCGGTGGCGCGGGTGCGCAGGACCAGGCCCCCGCCCCGCCGTCTCGCCGAGTCGGCCAGCATCAGCAACCCGCGGTGGTCGATGAACGACAGTTCCGGCGCGTGCACGACCAACCCGCCGGGCCCCGCGTCGATGCGTTCCAGCAACGCCCCGAGCAGCTCGTGCCCGGACGCGTCCAACTCCCCGCCCAACTCGAAAACACCGCCGGCCGGGCCGCTGTCGCCGTCGGGACGCACGGCCACCGCGTGCAACCGGAACGGCGCGGGCCGGTTCGCGCACGGGTGCACGCCGGCCAACTTGGTGATCGCGGGTCCGTCCAGCTGGGTCGTGTCGTAGCCGCACATCGCCGAGAACGGGCGTTCGGCCATGTACCGGTCCACCAGGTGCTCGTACCGCAGGAAGGCGGCGAGTTGCGTGGGCGTGCGCACCAGCGGCGTCGCCTCCGCCGCGACCCGCAGCCCGGTGTGGCCGGCCGCCAGCGCCTCCTCGGTGGCCGCGGCGTAGGCGCGGACCTGGTCCTCGGGCACGACGACGGAACCACTCGCATAGGTGTCACCCAGTGAGGTGATTTGCGCAGCGCCGGACGCCAGCGCCTCCTCGAACCCGGACAGGACGCCGGTGTCGTCCCCGGCGGTGACGTAGCGGACCCGCTGCCCCAGCGCCAAGCCCTCGGCGAGGTACTCGCGCGCACGGTCCCGGAAATCCGCGATGTCGTCGTACGACCAGCACACGTGGTCGTGGCGACCCAAGTCGCGCGCGTGCTGCACACTCCCCGACCTGCGCATGAGCCAACCCCACCGTGAGAGTCCCGGATCGCCGGGCCGCGCGGGCTGGCTGCTGAACCCGGGGCGTGGAATGCCGGTCACACCCGGCACACCGCACTCTACACACCTCGGGTGCCCCCGGAAGAGGACCCGGGGACACCCGAGGCGACGCTCAGAACACCGACACGCCGTACTTGGCCAGCGCCTCGGTCACCGGCTGGTAGAACGTCGTCCCGCCGCGCCGGCAGTCGCCGCTGCCGCCCGAGGTCAGGCCCAGCGCGGTGCCCCGGTCGTACAGCGGCCCGCCGCTGTCGCCGGGTTCGGCGCACACCGTCGTCTGGATCATGCCGCGCACCGTGCCGCCGCCGGAGTAGTGCACGGTCACGTCCAGCGCGGTGACCGTGCCGCTGTGGGTGCCGGTGGTGCTGCCCCGGCGCGTGACGGACTGGCCCACGACCGGGTCGGCCGCCGCCGTGATGTCCGTGCCGCCGACGGTGCCGGAGATCGCGACGGAGGTGTTGGTGTAGCGGACGATGCCGTAGTCGTTGCCGGGGAAGCTGGACCCGGTGCGGTCGCCCAGCTTGGTCCGCTGCGCGGAGTCGGCGAACCACGCGGTGGCCGAGTCCGTGCAGTGGCCAGCGGTCAGGAAGTAGTACGTGCCGCCGCTGCGCACGTTGAAGCCCAGCGAGCAGCGGTACCCGCCGCCGTAGATGGCGTCGCCGCCGGAGATGAGCGGGGCGAACGTGCCGGTGGCGCGGTCGACGCGGGCCGCTCCCCCGGTGTCCTCGGCCGCCGAGCGCAGGCGCGCCAGGCGGTCGGCGGGCACGGAGTCGTCGGCGGTGACGACGACCTGGTTGGCGGCCGGGTCCAGGGCCAGGGCCGTGCCGGGGGTGGCGGCGTCGAGCGCGGCGCGCACCCGCTCCAGGTGCCGGGCGCTGCGGGTGACCAGGCGGGCCTGGCCGCCCGCCGCGCGCACGGCCGCCGCGGCCGCGTGGTCGGTGACGTTGACGACGAGCCGCCCGGCGTCGAGGTGCGCGCCGGCCGTGCGGTCGGGGCCCAACGACGACGTGACCGCGGCCAGGTCGGCCGGCGCGGCGGTGGCGGTGGTGGCGGGGATCAGCGCGGTCGCCGCGGCGACGGCGACGACGAGGGCATGACGAACCGTTCTCATTGCTCCGCCCTTTCGCAGGGGCGAGGGGCGCGGGTAGGCGCGACCCCTCGGACGGGTGTTTGAGACCCGTCCCACCCAACGGGACGGCGGAAGCGCGCACAAGGCTGCGAAGGGCTGACGCTTGCTGCACTGCGGAGGTCCGCAACCCTTTCGGGTTCGCGAACGGCGGCATGGTTTACCCGCCGTTCGGCGGAGGTAACTCCCTGCTGAACGGGTGCGAGCAACGTGTCCCACCGGAGAACGCCCCCAGAGGAGAAGTCATGCGACGTCTTCCGGGCCAAGCCCTTTTCGCCGCCGTCCTCCTGGCCACCGCGGTCACCGCCGCACCCGCCGGCGCGGAGTCCGCCACCGGATACATCGTCCTGCTCGACGAGAACGCGCCGGTGACCTCCGTGGCCGCCGAACTCGGCGTGCAACCCGTGCACCTGTACGAGTCCAGCGTGCGCGGCTACTCGGCGCTGATGACCCCGTCGGACGCCGCCCGGATCGCGGCCGACCCGCGGGTGAAGCTGGTGCAGCCGGACGGCGTGGTCACCACGACCGCGCAGACCCTGCCCACCGGCGTCGACCGCGCGGAGGCCGACCTGAGCCCGACGGCCAAGATCGACGGCAAGGACGAGAAGGTGGACGTGGACGTCGCCGTGATCGACACCGGCATCGACCTGGACCACCCGGACCTCAACGTGCACACCGCCGGCGCGAAGAACTGCTCCACCGGCCAGAGCGCCGACGACGGCAACGGCCACGGCACGCACGTCGCCGGCACGATCGGCGCGCTGGACAACGAGGTCGGCGTCGTCGGCGTCGCGCCCGGCGCGCGGGTGTGGCCGGTGCGGGTGCTCAGCAACAGCGGCAGCGGCACGTGGTCCGACGTCATCTGCGGCATCGACTTCGTCACCGCCAACGCCAAGGACATCGAGGTCGCCAACATGAGCCTCGGCGGCACCGGCAGCGACAGCAAGTGCGGCGCGAACACCGACGTGATGCACGAGGCGATCTGCCGCTCGGTCAAGGCGGGCGTGACCTACGTGGTGGCGGCGGGCAACAGCGCCACCCCGACGACCTCGTTCGTGCCGGCCACCTACGAAGAGGTCATCACGGTCAGCGCGCTGGCCGACTTCGACGGCAAGCCCGAGGGCGGCGCGCCCTCGACGTGCCGCCGGGACGTGGACGACACGTTCGCGGACTTCTCCAACTACGGCGAGGACGTGGACATCATCGCGCCGGGCGTGTGCATCCTGTCCACGTGGCCCAAGGGCGAGCGGTACAACACGATCTCGGGCACGTCGATGGCCAGCCCGCACGTCGCCGGCGCGGCGGCGCTGCACAAGGCGAAGAACCCGACCGACCCGCCCGAGGCCGTGAAGGCCGCGCTGCTCAAGGCCGGCACCGACAAGTGGACCACGTCCACCGACCCGGACCAGGCGCACGAGCCGCTGCTGGACGTGGCGAAGTTCTGATCCACAGTGGACGCGCATCCCCCCGCGTGCCACGATCGGGACATGGTGGAGCGGCGGCGCATCGCGGAGTCCTACAGCGACACCAACGTCCTGTTCCACCTGCTGCGCCACGTCGGCTGGGGCGACCTGGTCAACGTCGGGTACTACACCGTCCCGACCCTGCACCACGCCCTCGGCGGGCTCGGGTGGTTCCAACGGGAGTTGCTGCGGCGGTCGTTGGACCTGCTGGAGGCCGAACCGGGCGACCGGGTGCTGGACGCGTGCTGCGGGCGCGGGTTGTCCACGGCGGTGTTGGCCCAGCGGGGCTGCGACGCGCTGGGTGTGGACGTGCAGCCGGAGCAGGTCGAGGAGTCGCGGCGGCGGTTCGGCGATCGGCCGGGTGCCTCTTTCGCGGTCGCCGACGTGACGGAGTTGTCCAACCTGGGCGGGTTCGACCGGGTGCACTGCCTGGAGGCGGCTTTCCACTTCGGCCCGGAGGGGCGGCGGGCGTTCCTGGGCGAGGCGTTCCGCGTGCTGCGGCCGGGCGGGCGGCTGGTGCTGGTGGACTTCACGTGGCGTTCGGCGGACCCGACGACCATCGAGTCGGTCGACCGGGACGGTGTCGTGCGCTCGGCGTGGTGCTTCGAGGAGGTCGAGCCGCTGGACCGGTACGTGGTGCGCGCGCGGGAGGCGGGCTTCACGGTGACCGCCGTGCACGACTGGACCCGCCCGGTGCTGGACCGACCGATGAGCCTGGCCGGTCCCGTGCTCACCCTGATGCGGTCACCGCTGGGCCGTCGGGTCCTCTGCACGCGCTGGCCGGGCCTGCGTGAACTGAGCCGGGAGGACTGGTCCGCCGCCGCGCGGAGCGTCGAGGCCCACCGCGCCTGGGCACGCGCCTGCCGCTACACCGCCTTCGTGCTGGACAAGCCCCGCAACGCCGGCGGGTAGCGCTCGGCGCTTGCGGGTAACCCGCGGCCGTACGCTCGACCCACGAGGAGGAGCGATGACCGTTCCCCACCCCGAGCCGCCGTCGCCGCGGCCCACGCCCGGCGAGCCCGACCCGGTTCCCCCGACCCCCATCCCGGACCCGGTGCCGCCGGGGCCCGAACCGCTGCCCCGCGACCCCGGCCTGCCGCGACCGGAGCCGCTCCCCCGGCCCGACCCACTGCCGCCCGGTCCCGGTCCCGGCGAACCACCCGGTCCGCTGCCGCCCGGCCCCGGTCCCGGCGAACCACCCGGTCCGGTGCCGAACCCGAACCCGTTGCACTGACCGTCAACCCCTGTGCCCTGATCGGGTGGGAGTGCTCCCCTCACCGGGGGATGACCCGTCCCGCGACGGCGGTCGAGCGCATAGCGTCGCCCGCGTCAGCGAACGCTCCAGGACGGGAGACCGACCGTGGCCGTTTCCGTGGACTTGGACAAGCAACTCGACAAGGCCTACGAGCAGCTGGACCTGACCGCGCTCCTCGACTCCCCGGTCGACGCGCTCGCGGGAGTCAGCGCCGGCGACGCGGAGAAGCTCGCCGCGGCCTTCGGCATCAAGACCGTGCGCGACCTGGGCACCAGCAAGCAGTTCAAGCTCGCCGCCGCGCTGGTCGCGCTGGACCAGGCGACCCGGTAGTCAGCCGGTCCGCTCGCGCGCCCACGCCAGGGCCGCGTCCGCGATCTCGGTCCACCCCTCCTGCCCCAGGCTGAAGTGGCACCGGCCCTCGAACTCCAGGTAGTCCACCCGGTGGCCGGCGCGGCGGTAGCGGCGGGCGTTGGCGCGGACCACCGACGGCGGGCTCTGGTTGTCCGCCGTGCCCGCCACGAACAGCAGCGGGGCGCGGCCCGACCGGGCGTAGCGGACGGTGTAGGGCGAGCGCGGGCTCAACTCGGCCAGGGCGCGGTCCAGCACCAGCTTCGGGGCCGGTGGCACCGCGTGGCGGTGGTAGACGGCGGCGGACTCGTCGTCCGGCATGGTGTTGGTCAGGGTGTAGCGCATCTGCGCGTAGGTCGGCATCACCGGTGTGCGGCCGTGGCGCAGGGCGGGCAGGTGCGTGCGGATGGTGGACCAGGGCAGCCACCTCATCCCGCGCGTGGGCGCGGTGCCCAGGGCCACGCCCGCCGCGCCCAGGCCCCGGTCCAGCAGGAGCTGGGTGAACGTGCCGCCGTAGCAGTGGCCGACGATGATCGGCGGCCGGTCCAGCTCCTCGATGATCCGCGTGTAGTGGTCCAGCACGCGGTCCACGGTCTGCTCGGCCAACGGGGTCGGGTCGCCGCGCAGCGCCGCCACGCCGACCTCCAGGCCCGGCCACGCGGGCGCGAGCACCCGGTAGCCGGCCGCCGTGTACCGGTGCACCCAGCCCTCCCACACCGCCGGCGTCAGGTGCATGCCGTGGACGAGCACGACGGTGTCCGGGCGCATCGGGCTCCTCCGCGGGCGGTTCGGGCGGTCGGGACACGGTACCCAGTGCCCCGACCTCGGACGACGGTGTCGTGAGGATCATGGGACGGGTGGGTGTGCCGGCGCATCACCGGTGGTCCCCAGTCCGTTAGGTTTCCGCGCATGACCTTGCTGGACCGGGCCCCCGAACGCGCCGCCCTGGACGGGTTGCTGGCGTCCGCGCGCGAGGGGCGCAGCGGGGTCCTGGTGCTGGTCGGCGAGCCGGGGATCGGCAAGAGCGCCCTGCTGGGCTACGGCATCGGCGCGGCCGAGGGGTTCACCGTGGCGCGGGTCGCCGGGGTCGAGTCCGAGCGGGAGCTGGGCTTCGCCGCGCTGCACCGCCTGCTCCTGCCGTTCGGCGCGGCCCGCACCCGCCTGCCCGACCCGCAGCGCGAGGCGCTGGACGTGGCGTTCGGCCTGGTCGCCGGGCCGCCGCCGGACCGGTTCCTGATCAGCCTGGCGGTGCTGACGCTGCTGTCGGAGGTCTCGGCGGACGCGCCGGTCCTGGTCGTGTGCGACGACGCCCAGTGGGTGGACCGGGCGAGCCTGTCGGTCCTGGCGTTCGTCGGCCGCCGGCTGCTGGCCGAACGGGTGGTGCTGGTCTTCGCCGCCCGCCCGGACCTGGAGCCGGACCTGCTGGCCGACCTGGACCACCGGACCCTGCCCGGCCTGCCCGCCGCCGACGCCGCCTCCCTGCTCACCGGGGTGGACCGCGCGCTGGGGCTGCGCATCGCGGCCGAGGCCGGCGGCAACCCGCTGGTGCTGGCCGAGCTGGCCCGCGAGCTGGACAGCGGCGCGACCACGCCGGCCGGGCTCGCCGGTGCGCCGCTGCTGGGCGGGCCGCTGCCGGTGGGGCGGCGGCTGGAGGCGCGGTTCGCCCGGCGGGTGGGGTCGCTGGCGGCCGGCACGCGGACGTTCCTGCTGGTCGTGGCGGCGGAGTCGACCGGTGACGCGGCCGTGGTGCGGCGGGCGGCCGGTGCGGTGGTGCCCGACCCGCTGGACGCGGTGGTCGAGGACGCGGTGGCGAGCGGGTTGCTGGTGGCCGAGCCGTCGGTGTGGGCGGCGGAGCGGTTCGCGTTCCGGCACCCGGCCGTGCGGTCGGCCGTGTACGCGAGCGCCCCGGTCGGGCTGCGGCGGCGGGTCCACGCGGCGCTGGCCGAGGTGACCGCGGACGACCGCCGGGCCTGGCACCTCGCCGCCGCCTCCGCCGGTCCGGACGAGACCGTGGCGGGCGAGCTGGAGCGGTGCGCCGACCGGGCCGGCGCGCGCGGCGGTCACATGGCCCGGTCGGCGTTGCTCGCGATGGCCGCGCGGCTGAGCCCGGACCGCCCCGACCACGACCGTCGCCAGGTGGGCGCCGCCGACGCGGCGGTCGCCGCCGGAGCCGTCGCCCACGCCCGGGAGCTGTTGGCCCGGGTGGACTCCGAGCAACCGCACGCCACCAGGTTGCTCGCGTTGCTGGACGACGATGTCCCGAGACTGCTGAAGGCCGCCGACGGGCTGGGCGGCGCCGAGCGCACGGACGCGTTGCTGGAAGCGTTCGACATCGCCGTGCTGGAAGGCGGCCCGACCGCCGAGGTCGCCGCGGCCGTCCCCGACGATTCGGGGACCACGGTCGCCGAGCTGGTCCTGGCCTCGCACGCGCTGTTCGTGAAGGCGGGTTTCGTCGAGGCCGCGCCGAGCCTGCGGGCGGCCGTCCGGGCGGTGCGCGACGCGGAACCCGGGCGGTGGACGCTGCCGGGCGTGCTGGCCGCGGTGGAGCTGTGGGACGAGGAGTCCCTGGGCGTGTGCGCGGCCCGCTCCGCCGCTGCCGCCCGCCGCCGAGGCGAGCCGAAGGCGCTGCTCACGGCGTTGTCCGCGCTGGCGGGCTGGGAGGTGTTCTGCGGCCGGTTCACCGCCGCCGCCGGCCACCTGACCGAGTTCGCCGAGACCGCCACCGCCGCCGGCCTCCGGTCACCCCTGGCCGGCACGGCCGACGCGCTGCTGCGGGCGTGGCGGGGCGAGGAGGTGGACCTCGCCGGCGACGGCCTGCGCGCGAGCGTGGCGCGGGCGGCGCGCGTGGTCCTGCACCTGAGCGAAGGCCGCTACCAGGAAGCCCTGGACCTCGGCGGAACCGTCCTGGACGAGCCTCCGACGCACTGGGCCGGCCTCCTGCTGCCCGACCTGGTGGAGGCCGCGACCCGCGCCGGCGACCACGCCACCGCCACCCGTGCCGGGCGGGCCGTGGAGGCTCGGGCCAAGGCCGGCGGCACCCCGTGGGCGAAGGGCCTGGCGGCCAGGACCCGGGCCCTGACCTCGGAGGACGCCGAGCCGCACCACCGGGAGGCGATCGACCGCCTGTCCCGCACCCCGGTGACCACGGACCTGGCCCGCGCCCACCTGCTCTACGGCGAGTGGCTGCGCCGGCGCCGCAGACGCGCGGAGGCCTCGACCCACCTGCGCACGGCCCACGAGCTGTTCACCGGGATGGGCGCGCCGCGCTTCGCCCGCCGGGCCGACCAGGAGCTGCGCGCCGCCGGCGGCACCCCGAGGGTCGCCGAGAGCCGCCCCGACACCGCGGAGCTGACCCCGCAGGAGGCCCGGATCGCCGACCTGGTGGCCGACGGCGCGACCAACCAGGAGATCGCCACCACGCTGTTCATCAGCGTGAGCACCGTCGAGTACCACCTGCGCAAGATCTTCCGGAAGCTGGCCGTCACGTCCCGCCGCCAGGTCCGCCTGGTCCTGCGCTGATGCGCCATCCGAGTAGTTCTACCGAGGTCGCCCGACGGCACCCGCGGATAGCGTGCAGCGAGGAGGTGCCGGAGTTGGGGACACGGTTGGCCGGTGTAGCGGTGCACCTGCCCGAGCGGCAGGTGAGCACGGACGAGGTCGAGCGGCGCGTGGGGCCGTTCACCCCGCCCGCCGGGTTGATCCGGCGGTTGACGGGGATCGGGTCGCGGCACGTGATGGGCGACGACGAGCAGGCGTCGGACCTCGCGGTCGCGGCGGCGCGGAAGTTGTTGGCCGACACCGGGACCGAGCCGGGGGACGTGGACCTGCTGCTGTTCGCGTCGGCCAGCCAGGACATGGTCGAGCCCGCCACCGCGCACATCGTGGCGGCGAAGCTGGAGCTGCGCTGCCCGGTGATGGACGTCAAGAACGCCTGCAACAGCGTGCTGAACGCGATGGAGGTCGCCGACGCGCTGATCAGCACCGGCCGTTACCGCACGGTGTTGATCGCGAGCGGTGAGTCACCGTCGCGGGCCGTGCGGTGGGAGGTCGGCGGGCTGCGGGAGTTCCTGCGGGCGTTCCCGGGCTACACCCTGTCCGACGCGGGCGCGGCGGTGCTGCTGACCGACGGCGAGACCGGGATCGTCGGGTGCGGTTTCACCGCCGACTCGACGCAGTGGGACGTCGGCACGCTGCCCGGCGGCGGGTCGCGGCACCCGCGCGACCCCGAGCGCACCTACTTCGACCTCGACGGCGCGCGGTTGAAGAACGCGTTCCTCGGGCTGGGCGGCGGCGTCCTGGACAGCACCCTGGACCGGCTCGGCCTGACCTGGGGCGACTTCGCCGTGGTCGGCGTGCACCAGGTGTCGTTGCCCTACCTGGACGTGTTCGCCGACCGGGTCGGCGTGCCCAAGGACAAGCTCGTGATCACCCTGCCCGAGCACGGCAACGTGGCGTCGGCGAGCCTGCCGCTGCAACTGGTCACCGCCCAGCGGATGGGCCGCTGCGGACCCGGTGACCTGGTCGCGCTGGTCGGCTTGGCGGGCGGGGTCAGCCTCGGTCTGGTGGTGGTGCGGCTGTGAGCCTGTGGGTGGTCGTGCCCGCGTACAACGAGGAGCGCGGGATCACGGCGACGCTGGAAGCGTTGGCCGGGCAACAGGACGCGGACTTCACGCTCGTGGTGGTCGACAACGGCTCCACCGACTCCACTGTGGACGTCGTGCGGCGGTTCGCCGAGGAGCACCCCGAGCTGCGGCTGGAGATCGTCCACGAGCCGGAGAAGGGCACGGGAGCCGCCGCCGACACCGGGATGCGGCACGCGATCGGACAGGGTGCGCGGTGGCTGGCCCGCACCGACGCCGATTGCCTGCCCGCCCCGGACTGGACCGCCCGGATCAAGGCCGCGTTCGACGACGGCCTGCGCCTGGTGTCCGGACGGCTCCTGCCGCGCGAGGACGAAGGTCTGCCGGCGCTCCAGCGGTGGGTGCTGGTCGCCGCCGTGGAGGTCGCGTCGCTGTTCGGCAAGATCCGGCCCGGCAACCGGGACCCGCGCTACCGCGGCCCGTACGTGATGACCGCGGGCTGCAACATGGCGATCACCGCCGAGCTGTACGCGCTGGCCGGCGGGTTCCCCCGGTCCAGGATCGAGGACCTGCACGAGGACCGCGCCCTGGTCAACGCCGTGCGCCTGCACACCCGCGCGTACGGGCCGCGCCGGGACGTCGTGGTGCACGGCTCGTCGCGGAGGGCGCAGGCGTGGGGGCTGCGCAAGACCCTCGCCTGGTACGCCGACCACCGCTACCGCCCGGACGTCGTGGACATCCGGTGAACTGGGAACGCAGGCTCCAGCTCGCCGCGCACCCGCTGGCCTACCCGTTGGTGCGCGGCCTCGGCCGGATCGCGCCGGTGGTCCGCGTGCCCCGCGTCGGCGTGGTGGTCAGCGACGCCGGGATCGCCAAGCGGGTCCTCAACGACCCGGCGCACTTCACCAAGACCGGTCCCGGCTCGCCCGCCGACCTGTGGACGCCCGTGGTCGGCCCGACCGTGCTGCTGAACATGGAGGGCGCGGCCCACGCCGAGCTGCGCCGCAAGCTGTCCGGCCTGTTCACGCCGCGCAGCGTCGCCGACCTGTGCGCCCGCGTGGCCGACGAGCCGGTGCGGCGCCTGCGCGACGACCTCGCCGCCGGGCCGGTGGACCTCGTCCGGGTCGTGCGGCGGCTGGTGGGCGCGGTCATCTGCGAGCTGGTCGGGCTGGAGCCGGGCGAGGCGGTCGCGGCGCACGCGGCGGGCACCGCCATCACGTCGATGATCCGGCTGGGCCGGCCCTCGCTGACCCCGGCGCAGGTGCGGCACGGCCGGCAGGCGCTCGGCACGCTCACCCGGCCCGCCGCGCGGGCCTACGCGGACGGCGACCCGGCCACCGTGCCCGGCCGGATGCGGCAACTCGGGCTCACCGAGGAGGAGGCGCTGGGCGCGGTGGCGGCGTTCGTCCTCACCGGCACCGAAACCCTGGTGTCCTACCTCCCGCGCCTGGTCGCCCTGCTGCACGACTCCGGGTGGCTGGACCGGCTCGCGCGGGACCGCGCGCGGACCGACGACGTGATCGCGGAGGGGTTGCGGGTGACCGTGCCGTCGCCGGTCATGCTGCGCAGCGTCGCCGCCGACACCGAGGTGGGCGGGGTGCGGGTCCGCGCCGGGGACCGGGTCGTGATCGCGACCATCTCGGCCGCCCGCGCGCTCGGGTCGTTCGACCCGGACCGGCCGCACCCGCCGGACGTGCGGCAGCTGTGGTTCGGCGCGGGCCCGCACTTCTGCCTCGGGATGCCGTTGGCGCACGCGGAGATCCGGGCCGTGCTGGACGCCGTGCTGGACTGCGCGCCGCTGTCCGTGGTGGACCGTCGCGCGGCGCGGCGGGTGCTGATCCCGTGCTACGAGAGGCTGGTGGTGCGGCGTGGCTGACCTGCTGGTGGAGGTGGTGCGCGCCGGTCGCGAGCACGGCCCGCGGCCCGCGTTGACCGACGCCCGCGGCCGGACGGTGACCCACGCCGAGCTGTCGGCCCGGGTGTTGAGCACCGCGCGACGGTTGCGGGACAGGGGTTTCACGCCCGGCACGCGGATGTTGTTCTCCGTCCGACCCGGCCCGGACGCCATCGTGCTGGCGCTGGGGACGGTCGCGGCCGGCGGCACGGTCGTGTTCGTGGACCCCGGCGTCGGCCCGGAGCTGTTCGCCCGACGCACCGGGCTCGCCGCGGCGGGCTGGGCGGCGGCGGAGTCCGTGCTGTACGCGGCGAGCGCGCCGGGCCCGCTGCGGGCGCTGGCCCGCCGGCGCGGCCTGCTGCTGCCGGACTACTCCGCGCTGCCGGTGCGGCACATCAGGTCCGGGCCGTGGCTGCCCGGCGTGCCGCTCGGCGCGGTGTCCATGAAGGCCTTGGCGAAACCGGTCGCCGACGCGCCGTTCCCGGAGGCCGACCCGGACCAGGACGCGGTCGTCGTGTTCACCTCCGGCACCACGGCCGCGCCGAAAGCCGTCGTGCACACGCGCGGTTCGCTGGCCGCCGCCCTGGACGCCCTGGCCACCCGGTGCGCGCTGGGCCCGGACACCCGCGTGCACACCGACCAGATGATGCTCGGCCTGCCCGCGCTGGTCGCCGGCGCGCACTGGTCCCTGCCGCCGCACGGCTTCGCGCCCGCCGCCGACCCGACCGCCCTCGCCGCCGGCCTCGACGGGGCCACGCACACCTTCCTCGTCCCGACCGACCTCGCCGCCGTCCTGGACAGCGGGGTGGCGCTGCCGCGCTCGCTGCGCCAGGTGCTGCTCGGGTCCGCGCCCGTCCTGCCGCCGCTGCTCGAACGGGCCCGGCGCGCGCTGCCGGACGTGGAGTTCCTGGCCGTGTACGGGATGACGGAGATCCTGCCGGTCGCCATCGCCACCGGCGAGGAGAAGATCGCGCACGGCGGCGACCTGCTGGGCCGGCCGCTGCCCGGCGTGCGGGCGCGGATCGCCGACGACGGCGAACTGCTGGTGTCCGGCCCGAACCTGTGCCGCGGCTACCTGGGCGAACCGCCGCTGACCGAGCACGCCACCGGCGACCTCGCGCGCCTGGACGGCGACCGGCTCGTGCTCACCGGCCGGAAGAAGGACATGATCCTGCGCGGCGGCGTCAACGTGTACCCCGGCCTGCACGAGCCGGTCATCGCCGGCCTGCCCGGGGTCGCGGCGGCGGTGCTGGTCGGCGTGCCGGACGAGATCGGCGACGAGCGGATCGTGCTGGCCCTGGTGCCCGGCCCGGACGCCGCCCCCGACCTGGCCGACCGCGTGCGGGCCGCGCTGCCGCGGCTCATCGACACCGCCGCGCTGCCCGACGAGATCACCGTGCTGCCCGAACTGCCGGTCACCGGCCGGACCCGCAAGCTCGACCGGTCCGCGTTGCGCGCGAAGCTGGCCCGCTGATGCGGCTCGTGGTCACCGGCGCGACCGGGTTCGTCGGCGGGGCGGTCCGGCGGGCCGCCGAGGCGCGGGGCTGGCAGGTGCACGCCTACGGCTCGCGGGACTGGGACATCGCCGCCGGTCCCCTGCCCGACCCGCCGGAGGTCGATGCCGTGGTGCACTCGGCGGCGGCGGTGACCGACTGGGGGTCGGCCTCGCGCATCCGACGGGTGAACGTGGACGGCACCCGGCACGTGCTGGCGTCGTTCCCCGGAGCGCGGTTCGTGCACATGTCGTCGGCGAGCGTGTACGACCCGTTCACGCCGAACGTCAACGCCGTCGAGTCGGCCGCGCCGGTGACGCGGTACCCGACCCCTTACGGCGCGACCAAAGCCGAGGCCGAACGACTGGTCCTGGGCCGCCCGAACACGGTCGTCCTCCGGCCGCACGCCGTGTACGGCCCGGGAGACCCGACGCTGTTGCCGCGCGTGCTGAGCGCCATCCGGGGGCGGACGCTGTTCGTGGTCGGGGACGGGCGGGCACGGCAGTCGCTGACGTCGATCGACAACCTGGCGCAGGCGACCCTGCTGGCCTGCACAGGCGAACCGGGCGTCTACAACGTGGCCGACGCCGAACCCGTGGTGCTGGAAGAGGCCTTGCAAACCCTGCTGGCTGAACGCGGTCTGGACGTACGCATCCGACACATCCCGCTGCCGGTGGCGTGGCCGTTGGCGGCGGTGGCGGAGACGGCGTGGCGACTGGCCCGCGCCTCGACCCCACCGCGCCTGACCAGGTACGCGATCAGCCACCTGGCCCACGAACGCACCCTGGACACGACCGCCGCCCGCACCCGCCTCGGGTACACGCCCGCCGAGACCTCCTTCAAGGGCGCGGCGGGCTGGTGAGGCCGGTGGGATAGCGTTCGGGCCGTGTACGTGAAGTTGTGCGGCCTGCGGACAGCGTCCGACGTGGCCACCGCTGTCGAGGCCGGTGCGGACGCGGTCGGTTTCGTCCTCACCGCCAGCCCCCGCCGGATCGACCCGGAAACCGCCTCGGCACTGGTGCGCGAGGTGCCGCCCGGGGTGCTGTCGGTGGGCGTGTTCCGGGGCGTCGAGGCGGCGGAGGTGGCGCGGCTGGCGGCGTTGACCGGGGTGGGGGCGGTGCAACTGCACGGGGCCTACCCGCGTTCGGCGTTCGACGAGGTCGCGGCTCTGGGGGTGCCGCTGATCCGGGCGGTGAGCCTGAACGCCGAAACGGACGTGCGCGTGGGCGCCTTCGGCGAGGACATGCTGCTGCTGGACTCCCCCGACGCCGGCTCCGGCCACCGTTGGGACCTCGCGGCGCTGGAGGGCGCGCGCCCGGACGGCCGGTGGCTGCTGGCGGGCGGCCTGGACGCGCGAAACGTCGGCGAGGCGGTAGCGCAGGCCAAGCCCTGGGGCGTGGACGTGTCCAGCGGCGTGGAATCCAGCCGAGGAGTCAAAGACCACGGCCTGATGCGAGCCTTCGTAACCGCCGCCCGCGCCTAACCGCCTTACGCCGCGCAGCGGCGTGCTTTTGGTTCGGGCTCCCAGCCACAAGGGGCCTTCGTGTTCCCCACCGTATGACCTGCCCGAAGGGCTACCACAGATTGCCGGGGTCGGGCCAAAAAGTTTGCGAGGAACGAGCAAAGTTTTTCGACCGACCCCGGCAATCTGTGGTTGGCTCCGCCAGGTCATGCGGTGGGGAACACGCAGGCCCTTCCCCCCACTGGAGGCCTCCCGGCCGCTTTTAAGCTTTGGAGCGCTTCGCGCGTGCGCGAAGCGCTCTCAAGCGCGAAGCGCGTTCATTCTTAGTTAGCGCGGAGCGCGTTGCGTTCAGACCCGCGAAGCGTGGATTTGATTAGCGACAGCGCAAGTTCAAAGATCAAAAGAGCCTCGCCGGCGGGCGAGCCACCGAAGATGACACAACTGCCAAAGCGGGGGCTTCTTGCTTGTGCCATCTCCGGTGGACTGCCCGCTTGGTGGGCCCTCAGTCGTCTGGGCCGAGGGTGAGGAGTTCTGACACTGTGGTGAAGCGGTAGCCGCGTTCGCGTAGGCCGTCGATGATGGGTTCCACCGCTGCACGGGTCCTGTCGCGACCCGGGTACATCCCGTGCAGGAGCACGATCGAGCCCGGGCGGGTCTCGGCCAGGGTCGCCCGGACGATTTCGTCCGTGCTTCGCTTGGCCGCCTCCTCGCTGGAGTCCGGCTCCACGTCCCACATGATCGTCTTGCGGCCGTGTTCATCCAGGTAGTGCGGCAGGGCCAGCAGTTTCTTGCCGTTCGGCGGGCGGAAGGTGATCTCCCCGGTGTAGCCCGCGGCGCGGATGCGGTCGTCGGTGCGTTCCACTTCCCGCGCCACGAAGCTCGGGGTCACGAACACCATCCGCTCGTGGTGGTACGAGTGGTTGCCCAGTTCGTGACCCGCTTCGACGATCGCCCGCCCCAGGTCCGGGTGTTCCGACAGCTCGCGGCCGGTGACGTAGAACGTCGCACGGACGTCTTCGCGCGCCAACGCGTCCAGCAGCGGTCGGGTGCCGGCCGGGTGCGGGCCGTCGTCGAAGGTCAGGGCCACCACCTTCTCCGTCGTCCGCACGCGGTCGGTGAGGCCGCCGAAGAGTTGGTAGCCGCGCGAACTGGCCAGCGCCATCACGCCCACGCCGCCCAACGGCAGCAGTACCACGACCGCCACAGCGATGATCACCAAGCGGCGCCGCAAGATCCCCATCGGGCCATCCTGGCGCATCCCGCCGAGCGACGATCACGCGGTCGGCAGCAGTGCCTTGGCCAGGGTGCGCCAGTGTGGCATCGCCGTCTCCCCCGGCGGGACGCCGATCACCTGTACGCCAACGTGGTCCGCGCCGGCCTCCACGTGCGCGCGCAGCTTGTCCACCACGGTGTCCAGGTCGCCCCAGAACACCAGGTCGTCGACCAGGCGATCGCTGCCGCCGCCCGTGACGTCGTCCTCGGTGTAGCCCAACCGCCGGAACTTGGCCAGGTTGTACGGCGTCGCCAGGTAGGGCACCAGGTGTTCGCGCGCCACCGCTCGTGCTCGCTCGGGGTCGGTCTCGAACAGGACCGCGTGCTCCACACCGAGGAACGCGTCCGGACCCAGCACCTCACGTGCTTGTGCCGTGTGGGCCACGTTCACGTGGTACGTGTGCGCGCCGTGCGTGCGGTCACGAGACAGTTCCAGCATCTTCGGCCCGTACGCGGCCAGGATGCGTCGCACGCCGTCCGCCGGGTCGAGCGCGTCGAGGTACTCCGCCATGGCCGCGAGCGGCTTGACGCCCGGACGCGGCTTGCCGCCGAAGCCCAGGCCCAGGACGTGCCGGCCCGGGTAGGCGTCGGCCAACAGCAGGCTCGCGCCCCTGGTCGCCACCGCGTCCCGGGACCAGATCTGCGCGATCCCGTTGACCACGGCCATCCGCCGGGTCGCCGCCAGCAGGTAGCCGGCCAGCGAGAACGCCTCCCGCCCGCCGACCTCGGGCACCCACACCGCCCGCCAGCCCAGGTCTTCCAGCTCCTGCACCGAGTCGCGCACGACCGCCGCCGACCGGCTCTCGAAGTCGAACGTCCACACCCCGAACGTGCCGAGGCCCATGTCGCCCATCGGGCTCCCCCTTCCGTCAGATCGAAGTATCGCGGATTTACGATTTGACGGTCAAGCCCGTACCGGCGGAGTCCACTGTGGAAGGTCAGAGAACCTTGCCGAGCAGGGCGATCAGCTCGGCGATACGTTGTTCGTCACGCTTGTAGTGGGTCCACTTGCCCACCCGCGTGGCACGCACCAGGCCCGCGCGCTGGAGTTCGGCCATGTACGCCGACACCGTGGACTGCGCGAGCCCCACCTTGGCCTGGATGTGGCTCACGCACACCCCCGCCTCGTGCGGATCGACCAGCGCGCCGGTCAGGTCGAAGTTGCGTTCCGGGTCGCGCAGCCAGCTCAGCAGCTGCAGGCGCAACGGGTTGGACAGCGCCCGCAGCGCCTGCACCACCTCCGCCGGGACCTCATCCGCCACGCCCCCAGGCTACCGACCGGCGCGCAACCGCTCGTCCAGCGCGTCGAGGCTGGGCACGAACCACACGTGGTCCCCCTCGTTGGACTCCGCCACCAGCGCCCGCAGCGCCGAACTGGCCACCAGGTGCTCGGAGATGTCGCCGACGACCGCGAGCAGCATCCGGTAGTTCACGAACTTCTGCATGACCTCGCCCGCGAACCGGGTGCTGAGCGTGAAGAACCGCTCCCCCAACCGGTGCGCGGGCACGGCGGCCACCCGCGCGCCGAGGAACACCGCGCCGATGATGTCCAGGGCGTCCTGCTCGGTCTCGATCGGCGGCCCGTCCGGGTCGCACTCCAGGACCTGCACGCCGACCCGCTCGCGCACCACGTCAGCCACCCTCGACCTCCCCGGCGACCAGGCCGTTGTCGCCGTCGAGCACGGCGGCGAGCAGCCTGAGCAGGTCGGCGGTGGCGGCGGGGCCGCCGAACACGACGATCTTCATCCGGTTCCTCTCCTCGTCGAACAGGGTCTGCACGCGCAACGGGTGCGCGGGGTCGGGCGCGGAGCCGACCCCGGCCAGGACCAGCGTGCTCAACCGGTCGGCCCCGGCCCTGCCCACACCGGCCACCTCGACCACCGTGGACACCTCCACCGCGGGGCGCGGCGGCTCGGGGCGGCCGAGCAGGGCGGCGAGGTCGGCGCGGGCGATCCGGTACTGCTTGCCGATCCGGACCGCCTTGAGCCGACCGGTGCGGATGTAGCCGCGCACCGTCCGGACGTGCAGGCCGAGCCGCTCCGCGACCTGCTCGACCGAGTACATATCGTCACTCATCGTTCCTCAACATAGCTCGCATGGGGAAGAATAGGGAAGGCAGTGATCAAGTTCACCGGCTTTCGGAGTGGCGCGCTGCTATAGACGACAGGTGCGCGCGGCTGGCCGAGCTGGGCGCGGAGCTGACGGCGCTGGTCGGCGGCCGGCCGCGCGGGGTGTACCTGTGGGGCCCGGTCGGGCGGGGCAAGAGCTGGCTCGCGGACACGTTCTTCGACCTGCTCCCGCTGCGCCGCAAGCGCCGCGTGCACTTCCACGAGTTCTTCCGCGAGCTGCACACCCGCAGCTGCACTTCGACGAGTTCCACCTGCACGACGTGGGCGACGCGATGCTCGTGCTGCGCCTGCTGGAGTCGCTGCGGGCGCGGGGCGTGGTGCTGATGGTGACGTCGAACTACCCGCCGTCGGGCCTGCTGCCCAACCCGCTCCACCACGACCGCTTCCTGCCCGGGATCGCGTTGGTCGAGGCGAGCATGGACGTGGTGGAGGTGGCCGGGCCGCGGGACTACCGGCGCACGCCCGTCGGCGCGCCGCGCTCGGTGTTCGAGACCGGGGTGTGGTGCTCGCCGGGGACCGACGCGCAGCTGGCGGCCCTGGGTCTGGCGCGGCCGTCGGGATCGGTGGTGCTGGCGGTGAACGGGCGCGAGGTCCGGGCGCGGGCGGCGCGGCAGCGGTTCGCCAACGTGGTGGACGTGCTGGTGGACCGGGACGTCCGGCTGGTGCTGGTCGGCGAGGCGGACCTGCTCACCGGTGACGCGCGGGCGCTGGACCGGGCGCGCACGGCCAGCCGCCTTGCCTTGCTCCAGCGCCCCGGGTGGGAAAACCGGTTCCGCCTCGACGGCGTCTCGATCTAGGGTCGGCCCCACCCGCGCCCGCCGGCACGAGCGGTGCCCGTCGCCACCTCACCGACACCGCGCTGCCGCGCGACCTGGAGACACCGTGATCTTCCGCCCCATGACCGACACCGACCTCGACCGCGTCCTGCCGCTGCTGGTCCCCGGCGAGGTCGGCGCGTGGAGCGACGCCGACGCCTTCCGCCACCGCCTGGGCACCGGCGAGTACCGCCACGAGTGGACGTGGATCGCCGAGGACGCGGGTGACGTGCACGCCGTCGCCGTCTGGTGGGGCCAGACCAAACCGGAGGCCCTGGACACCCTCCACGCCCACGGCGACGACCGGGCGGGAGTGGCCGCGCGACTGCTGTCCACCGCGCACGAGGTCCTCGGATCGGCGCTGGAGTACCACGTGCTGCTGCCGGCGGACTGGCGCGACCGACCCGACGCGGTCGCCGCCCTGCACTGGCGCCGAGAGGCCGCCGAGCGGGCCGGCCTGACCGAACCGGTCGAGCGGCTGCGCTACGAGTGGACGCGCGAAGCGGGCGTGCCCGCGCCGTCCCCGCGCCTGCGGTTCCGGGCCGAGCCGGACGACGAGGTGTTCGTGGACCTGTTCCGCCGGGCGGTGGAACAGTCGCTGGACGCCGCGTCGAGCAAGGAGGCGCGGGCGGTCGGGGCCGAGGCGCAGGCGCGGTCGGACGTCGAGTTCTACCGCGACTTCATGCTGGGCGACCGGGCGTGGTGGCGGGTGGCGGAGACGGCGTCGGGCGAGCCGGTGGCCTTCGGCGTGCCGTCGCGCAACACCGGTTTCGCCACGGTGGGCTACCTGGGCGTGCTGCCCGAGCACCGCGGCCACGGGTACGTCGACGACATCCTGGCCGAGATCACCCGGTTCCTGGCGGAGGAGACGGGCGCGGAGGTCATCCGGGCCGACACCGACCTGACCAACCAGCCGATGGCGGGCTCCTTCGAACGCCTGGGCTACACCAACTTCGCCCGCCGGCTGGTGCTCTCGCCGCCCCGGTGATCCCGGGGGCCGCGCCCGGTCTCCCGACGCAGGACCCGGCGCAGGGTGGTCGGGTCCGCGTAGCCGACGCGGCGGGCGATGTCCTCCACCGGCAGGCGGGTCGTCGTGAGCAGGTCCACGGCGGTCTCCACGCGGAGGCGTTGCAGGAAGCGCACCGGCGACAGGCCGGTGGCCCGCTCCACCCGCCGGGCGAAGGTCCGGGCGGACATCCCGACCGCCGCCGCCACGTCCGCCACCGACACGTCGTCGGCCAACCGGGCCCGCGCCCACCGCTCGGCCGCCGCCACGTCCGGGTCGGCGGCGGTCAGGAACCCCAGGGCCATGTAGGCGGACTGGCTGGCCCGCACGTCCGCGAGCAGGTACCGGGCACACCGGTCGGCCAGCTCCGCCCCGCCGTGGCGGGCCACCAGCGTCAGCATCAGGTCCAGGTGCGCCATCGCCGCGCCGGCCGTGGTCACCGGCCCGTCCCGGACCACCAACGCCTCCGCGTCCAGC
The DNA here is from genome assembly GCF_040647305.1 of Saccharothrix sp. NPDC042600. NCBI lineage: Bacteria > Bacillati > Actinomycetota > Actinomycetes > Pseudonocardiales > Pseudonocardiaceae > Saccharothrix > Saccharothrix sp. NPDC042600. The sequence goes on from NZ_JBEZBW010000020.1 coordinate 98,749, forward strand.
TCCACGCCCGGGTGCAGTCGCCGGAACAGCGGAGCCAACCACCACGACGTCGTCGCCCGCCGCCCGTCCAGCAACCCCACCGCCGCCGACAGGAACACCCCCGAGCACGACGTGGCCACCTCAGCCCCCCGAGCGACCGCGTCCACGAGCACCGCACCGGCGGCCCCCACCTCCGGCCGCCCCAGGAACGCCCGCACCTCGGCCCCGCTGGTCAACCCCAACCCCGGCACGACCACCACGTCCGCGGCGTCCTCGGTCACCCGGAACACCGGACGCCCCTTGACCCGGTTCGCCGTCTCCAGCACGTCGAACGTGACCGCCACGCTCGTGGCCATCGCCCCTTCCAGCGCCAACACCCGCACGGACGTCATCGGCGAGAAATCCCCGATCGTTGTCGATTCCGCCACTCCCGACACCAGTGTGCACCGCCGAAGATCACCGTCGTGGACACCCTCGACGACTTCACCCACCGCCGGACCACGCTCAACGGCGTCACCAAGACCGTGCACGTCGCCGGCAAGGGCCCGGCCGTGATCGTCATGTCCGAGATGCCCGGCATCAGCCCGCACGTGGCCCGCTTCGCCCGGTGGGTGCGCGACGCCGGCTTCACCGTGTTCATGCCGTCGCTGTTCGGCCGGGACGGCGCGGTGCCCTCGGCCGACGAGGGCGCGGCGGTGGTGCGGGGGGCGTGCCTGAGCGCGGAGTTCCGAGCGCTGGGCGGAGGCAGGTCGAGCCCGGTCACCCACTGGCTCATGGCCTTGGCGCGGGAGGCGCACACCGAGTGCGGCGGCCCGGGCGTCGGCGCGATCGGCATGTGCTTCACCGGCAACTTCGCCCTGACCATGATGCTGGAACCCGCCGTACTGGCCCCCGTCCTGGCACAACCCTCGCTGCCACTGGACAACCCAGCCGCCCTGGAGATCTCCCCCGACGACCTGCGCGCGGTGAAAGCAAGACTCGACTACGACGACCTGACCGTCCTGGCCTACCGCTTCAAGGGCGACCGAATCTGCACGGCCCAACGCTTCGCCGCGTACCGGGAAGCCCTGGGCGACCGCTTCAGGGGACACGAACTACCGGACGACCCGAACCCGGACGTCCCCCCGTTCTTCGCAACCCACGTCCCCTACCCCCACAGCGTCGTCACAGTTCACCTGGTAGACCGCGAAGGCCACCCCACCGCGACAGCACGCGACGAAATCCTCACCTTCTTCCACCACCGACTGACCCCGTAGCCCGACCGCACGCACGCTTTTCGAAGGGCTATCAGCCACAGGAAGGGCCTCGGTTCGTCCCCCGTACGGCCTGGGCGCAGCCCAACCACAGATCGCCGGGGTCGGCCTGAAAAAGTTTCGCGAGGAACGAGCGAAAGTTTTTTGG
>NZ_JBEZBW010000021.1:0-99723 GCF_040647305.1 Saccharothrix sp. NPDC042600
GCCGGGCCGGCCGAGACCGCGCGCAGCGCGGGTCAGCGCGCGAAGCGCGCTTGGCGCGCCCGCGCGCCTGGCTTGTGCGAGGTGGCCTGGGCGGGGGTGGGCGGGTGGACACCTACCGGCGGCAGAGCTTCTGTGGCTAGGGTGTCAGTCCGGGAACCGCCGCCGTCGAGGGTGGCCGCCGATGCCGCCGATGCCGCCGATGCCGCCGGGGCCGCCGGGGCCGCGTTGGGCTGCCCCTCACCCCAAGCGCCGGCTTATCCGCTCCACATCCCCCACCCGGTGCTGCGCCCGGTACAGCTCCAAAGCCCGCCGCCAAGCCGCCCGCGCCGCCGCCGCATCCCCCAACGCCTCATGCGCCTCAGCCAAGTGATCAAGCGCATTGGCCTGCTGATAAGTGTTCCCAATCCGCTGGAACACCGCCAACGCCGCACCATAGTGGCTCACAGCCCCACCATGATCCCCCTGCGCCGTAGCCACGAACCCCAGACTGTCCAACGCCGACCCTTCCCCCTGGAAATCCCCGATCCGCCGGAAGATCTCCACCGCCGCCGCACAATCCCGCTGCGCGTGGTCCAACCGCCCCAACCGCGCCGAGTACCACCCGACGGCGTTCAGCGCCGCCGCCTCCCACCCCTCATCCCGAGCCTCCCGCGCCAGCACCAACGTCGTCTCCGCGTGGTGCAGTGCCCGCGCGTGGTCGGATTGGCGGGACCACGCCAGGGCCAAGGCGTGGTGCGCCCTCAGTCGCCCGGCCAGGTCACCGAGCTCCTCGCTCAACTCCAACGCCAGCCGCAGGTGGTCAAGCGCCTCCGCGTGCTCTCCCACCCGCGCACACGCCTGACCCAGCAACTTGTGCGCGGCGGCCCGGTCGGTCGCATCGCCCACCAGGTCCGTCGCCGCCACACCGACCCGCCACGCCGCCAAGTCCTCCTGCAAGTGCCCCCGCAACCGGTGGTACGTGGTCAACACCCACGCGAACCACCACGCCTCCCGGTGCAAGCCCTCCCGCGCCGACAAACGCTGGGCGGACAACAAGTTCGCGTGTTCCGCGTCGAACCACGCCAACGCGGCGTCGTGGTCGGCCGGCGAGCCCACCTCGCAACCGGGAGGCAGTGGCGGCATGTCCAGCGGACGCCGGTGTGGCGCCAGGACCAAGTCGGCGGCACGCGCGGTGTGCAGGTAACACGCGATGAGCCTGCGCACGGCCGCATCACGCGTCGCAGCAGGCAAAGCAGCGGCCAAGTCGGCCGCGTACAGGTGCAACAGGTCGTGCATGCGGTGCCGACCCGGTGCGGACCGGCTGATCAACGACCGCTGCTCCAACTCCCGCAGGTGCGCGGCGGTCCGCACGGCGTCGTGACCGCCCAGGCACGCGGCGGCGGCCAGGCTGATGTCCGGGCCCGGCGCCAACCCCAGCAGGGTGAACAACGCCGCCGCCTCCGCCGGCAACGCCCGGTACGACCCGAGGAACACCGTCCGCAGGTTGGCCGGCAGGTCGTCGGTGTCCAACGCGTCCAACCCGGTGACCCGCAACTCCTCGGCCAGCACCGCCAACGACAACCCGGGCTGCGTCAACGCCCGCGCCGCCCCCACGCTCAACGCCAACGGCAACCCCGCGCAGTGCGCCACCACCCGCGCCGTCGCGTCCGGCTCCGCGCTCACCCGCTCCCGGCCGAACGCCCGCGCCAGCAACTCCCGCGCGTCCGACTCGGGCAGCACGTCCACCGCCAACGGCTGCGCGCCGTGCGCCGCGACCAGGCCCGGCAACCGGTTGCGGCTGGTCACCAGCACGGTGCAGCCGGCCCCGCCGGGCAGCAGCGGCAGCACCTGCTCGGTGTCCCGGGCGTTGTCGATCACCACCACCATCCGCCGGTCGGCGGTCAGGCTCCGGAACAGCGCGGCCGGGTCGGCGGGAGCCGCGGGCTCGCCCAGGGCGTCGAGGAACCCGCGCAACGCCACCCCCGGCGGCACCGGCTCGCCGACCGGGTCGAACCCGCGCAGGTCCACGTGCAACTGGCCGTCGGGGAAGCGGTGCAGGTTCTGGTGCGCCCACTGCGCCGCCAACCACGTCTTGCCGATCCCGCCGGGACCGCTGATCACCACCACCGACATCGTCTCGTCGGCCCGCCGCTCGACGATCTTGGTCAACGTGCCCAGCTCGTCGGTCCGCCCCACGAACAACCGCGGCTTGGCCGGCAACTGCCGCGGCACGGGCACAGCCGAACCGGCAGCGGTGGCGGGAGGCGCGTCCAGGCGGTAGCCGCCGGGCTCGGTCGTGATCGTCGTGCCCGACCCGCTCAACGCCCGCCGCAGCCGCGACACGTACACCTGGACCATCGTCCGCGCCGTGGCCGGCGGGTCACCGCCCCACAGGTCCGCCACCAGCCGCTCGACCGGCACGACCGCACCGGCCCGCGCCTCCAACGCCGCCAGCACGGCCCGCTGCCGCGTCCCGCCCGTCACCCGCGCCGCGGGCGCCGCCGGCCGCGCGGGCGGGTCCAGGGCCGGGTCGAACGCCAGCACCGCCCGGTGCAGGTCGCGCAACGCCGGGGACGGGTCCAGGCCCAGCTCGTCACGCCGTCGCCGCCGGTGCTCGTCGTAGGCCGCGAGCGCGTCGGCCTGCCGGCCCGCCCGGTGCAGGGCCAGCACCAGCCGCGACGGGAACCGGTCGTCCAGCGGGTGCTCGTCGACCAACCCGCGCAGCTCGCCCAGCAGGTCGCCGTGCCGGCCCAGCCGCAGCTCCGCGTCGATCCGGTCGCACAGCGCGGCCAGCCGCCGTTCCACCAGCCCCGGCACGGCCATCCCGCGCAGCTCCTCGGTCACCCCGCCCAGCACCGGCTCGCGCCACAGCCCCAGGCACGTCCCGAGCAGCCGGGCCGCCCGCGCGTCGTCACCGGCCGCCACCGCCGTCCGCGCCGCCGCCACGGCCGCGTCGAACTCGGCCAGGTCCAGCGCGCCCTCGGCGACGTCGAGCCGGTAGCCCTCGGCCACCCGCCGCACGTCCACGTCCCGCCGCAACGCCGACACGTGGTTGTGCACCTGCGCCCGCGCCGACGCCGGCGGTCGCTCGCCCCACAGGGCGCGCACCAGCCGCGCCGGCGGCACCACGCGCCCGGCGTCCAAGAGCAGCACGGCCAGCAACGAGCGTTGTTTGCGACCCCCGACCGGTACGCGTTGCCCGTCCCGCCACACCTCGACCGGCCCCAGCAACCGGTAGCGCACCCGTCCCCCAGCCCGCGGGAGTCCCTCGCCCGCAGGCCGCTGACGCTAGAGCCGCCACCGCCGGCCGACAAGCGGTCATTCGGCGGTTTACCGGGCGTTTAGTCGCACCCTCGCAGCCCCGGCACCTGCGCAAACACCGGGCGGGACCCGTGAGCGGACCCATGACGGCAGCGGTAGCGCGACGACCGACGATGTCGGGTACCGACGCCGGCCGGAGGGGAGCCCGCGTCGGCGCACAGGGGGGAGCAGCGCGTGTCCGACGTCGATCCGGTCGGTGCCAGAACCCGAGCCGAGTTCATGCTCCTGCTGCGCCGGCGGCGGGAGGTCGCCGGCCTGTCCTACCGGCAGCTCGAACGACGGGCCCGGCAGGACGGCGGCACCCTGCCGCCGAGCACCGTCGCCACGATGCTGCGCCGGTCCACGCTGCCCGGCCCCGAGCTGATCGCCACCTTCGTGCGGGCGTGCGGCGCGGACGGCGGGGAGGTGGCCGCGTGGCTGTCCACGCGGGCCCGCATCGCCTCCGCCGGAACGTCGGGCAGCGTGGCCGACCCGCCCGAACCGGGCGTGGTGGTGCCGCGCCAACTGCCGCCCGGGGTGCCCGGCCTGGTCGGCAGGCGCTCGGCGCTGGCCGAGCTGGACGCCGCGGACTCCGGCCTGGTCGTGGTCACCGGCGGGCCGGGCGTGGGCAAGACGGCGCTGGCCGTGCACTGGGCGCACCGCGCCCGCAACCGCTTCCCGGACGGGCAGCTGCACGTGGACCTGCGCGACTGCCCGTCCACCGGCGCGGCCCTGGCGAACCTGTTGGTGGGGTTGGGTGTCCAGGCGGGCGCGGTGCCCGCGGACGACCGGCAGGCCGCGGCGCTGTTCCGGTCGGTCGTGGCCGACCGGCGGGTCCTGCTGCTGCTGGACGGGGCGACCTCGGCCGAGCAGGTCCGCCTGCTGCGGCCGGGCGCGGCCGGGTCGTGCACGGTGGTCACCAGCCGGGACCGCCTGGTCGGGCTGGCCGTGCACGACAGCGCCCGCGTGGTCGAGGTACCGCCGCTGGACCGGGAGCACGCGGTGCGGCTGCTGGCGCAGGCGCTGGGGGAGAGACGGGTGGCGGCCGAGCTGTCGGCCGCCTGCCGCCTGGCCGCCCTGTGCGACGGCCTGCCCCTGGCGCTGCGCCTGGCCGCGACCGCCGTGGACCACACCTCCGCCACCCCGATCGCCGACCTGGTGGCCGAGCTGCTGGTGGACCCGCTCGGCGCGCTGGCCGTGCACGCCGACCTGCGGCTCGACGCCGCCTTCGACCTGTCCTACCGCGCGCTGGACCCGGTGTGCCGGCGCGTCTTCCGCCTCCTGGGCACGCTGCCCGGGGCCGTGGACACCGCGGTGGTGGCCTCGGCGGCGGACCTGCCCGTGAGCGAGGCCCGCGGGGTGCTGCGCCGGCTGGTCGACGAGCACCTGGTGGTGCGCGGCGAAGCCGACTCGCACACCGTGCGCGGTCTGCTGCGCGAGTACGCGCGCGGCCTCGGCGCACCCGCGTGCCGCGAGACCGCCGCTGCCTGAGCGTCACGGGCGATTGCGCCGTTCGGTGTAACGCTTCCCCCGTCCGGGTCCGACTCCACGGGTAGCGCGCTCGTCGAGGAGATCTCCTGTTCACCCATTCCGGGAGGAGAGATCATGAAACGGACTGCCGTGCTCGTCGCTGCCCTGCTCGCGGTGCTGGGGGTGTGCGTCGCCCCCGCGAACGCGGTGCCGGCCGGCGCCCAGGTGCGCATGGACCTGGCGAAGGTCCGCATCGCCACCGTCCAGTTCCACGACGTGGGCACAGCCCTGGACGCCGGGTACGTGCCGGTCGGCGGCTGCGTCCCCGGCATGGGGTTCCACTACCTCAACCCCGCGCTCGCCGGGCCCGGCCTGGACCCCGAGCGGCCGGAGCTGCTCGTCTACGCGCCGACGCCCAGCGGCAGGCTGCGGCTGGTGGCGGTGGAGTGGTTCGCGGTGGACGCCGACGGCGACGTGAACACCGACACCGACCGGCCGTACCTGTTCGGCGTCGGCTTCGACGGCCCGATGGAGGGCCACGAGCCGGGCATGCCGGTGCACTACGACCTGCACGCCTGGGTGTGGGAGCACAACCCGGACGGCATGTTCACGGCCTTCAACCCCCGGGTCACCTGCTGAGCTTCCCCCTTCCGGCGTCCGCGCGGCCCTCTCACGGGGCGGCCCTGTCACGGGGCGGCCCTGTCACGGGGCGGCCCTGTCACGGGGCGGCCCTGTCACGGGGCGGCCCTGTCACGGGGCGGCGCGGGCGCCGGCGGGTGTTCCGGTCCGTTCGGGACTGTGCGCAACCCCCGCTGTCCGCCCCCCGACCCCGCTTCGCTGACCCCTCGGCTCGTCGCGAGTTCGAGGAGGTTGCAGCATGCGTTGGTCACGTCGTCGGTCCGCGCGCCACCGGGCCCGGGGGCCCGCGCGGTCGGGTGTGGTGGTCGGGGTCGTGGCGGCCCTGGTGGCGTCCTGCCTCACCGGGCCCGCCGCGTCCGCCGCCCCGCCCGACCGGCCCGGCCGGCCGGAACCCAGCCGGTCCAAGTCCGTGCCCGGCACCGGGGTGCCGGTGCGGCCCAGACCCGCCGACCCGGCCGCCGACAGCGCGGTGAAGGCCGTCGCCGAGGCGGCGTGGCCCGAGGCGGGCAGCGTCGAGGTGGCGTTGCCGCGCACCGGTCAGGCGCGTGCCGCCGGCACACCGGTGTCGCTGGGGTCGATGGGGCCGCACCGGGTCGTGCTGGACGTGCTGGACCGGCAGGCCGCCGAGCGGGCCGGTGTGGACGGCGTGCTGTTCTCGGTCCGGCGGGCCGACGGCGCGCGGCGGGCGGGGCCGGTCACCGTCGACTTCGACTACTCCGGCTTCCGGTCGGCGTTCGGCGGCGACTACGCCTCCCGGCTGGCGCTGCTCCGGCTGCCGGCGTGCGCCGTGACCGCGCCGGAGCGGGCCGAGTGCCGCGTCGGCACGGTCGTCCCGGCGCGCAACGACGTCCGGGCCGGTCGCATCCGCGGTGAGGTCACCGCCTCCGCCGCGCTGCCGCCGCGCTCCCGCGCCGCCGACCCCGAGGACTCCCGCGCGGTCGCCGCGCCGGACGCCGTCTACGCCGTGGCCGCCGGGCCCAGCGGCAGCGCGGGCAGCTTCAAGCCCACCTCGCTGTCGCCGTCGGCGACCTGGCAGGTCGGCCTGCAGTCCGGCGACTTCGGCTGGTCCTACCCGCTGGACCTGCCGCCGGTGCCCGGCCCGGAGCCGACCGTCGCGCTGTCCTACGGCTCCGGCGGGGTGGACGGGCGGACCGCGTCGACCAACAACCAGGCGTCCTGGATCGGCGACGGGTTCGACTTCCAGCCCGGGTTCATCGAACGCCAGTACACGACCTGCGCCGCCGACGACCCCGCCACCCCGACCGGCGACCTGTGCTACGCGAGCGCGAACGCCGTGGTGTCGCTGCCCGGCGTCGCCGGCGAACTGGTGTGGGACGCCGGCCGCCGGGTGTGGCGGGCCGAGGAGGACGACGGCTGGCGCGTCGACCAGCTCTTCGGCGCGACCAACGGCGACCAGGACGGCGAGCACTGGCGCCTGACCTCCCCGGACGGCACCCAGTACTTCTTCGGCCGCTCCGAGGCGGCGAAGTCGGCGTGGACGGTGCCGGTGTTCGGCAACCACGCGGGCGAACCGTGCCACGCGGGCTCGTTCGCCGCTTCCTGGTGCGCGCAGGCCTACCGCTGGAACCTCGACTACGTCCTGGACCGCCACGGCGACGCCATCGCGTACTCCTACAACACCGAGACCAACCACTACGGCCGCGCCAACACCCCGTCCCTGGCCACCCCGTACGTGCGCGGCGGGCAGCTCGCCCGCATCGACTACGGCCTGCGCGACGGCCAAGCGGACCCCGCGGCCCGGGTCGTGTTCACCGCCGCCGACCGGTGCGTGCCCGGCTCGCCGTGCCTGCGCACCCGCCCGGCGGACTGGCCGGACACCCCGTGGGACCAGCAGTGCGACGGCGGCACGTGCACCGGCAACACCTCGCCGGTCTTCTTCGGCACCAAGCGCCTCGCGGCCATCACCGCCCAGGTCCGCGACCAGGGCGTCCTGACCGACGTGGACACGTGGACCCTGCACCACCTGTTCCCGGCCACCGCCGACGTCACCGACCCGAGCCTGTGGCTGGAGTCGATCACCCACACCGGCCACGTCGGCGGCACCGCGACCACGCCGGAGGTCAACTTCGACGGCGTCCTGCTCGACAACCGGGTCGAGGCGGGCGACGGCGAGGCGTGGATGCGCCGCTGGCGCGTGGCCCGCGTGCACACCGAGACCGGCGGCCGGATCGAGGTCACCTACGGCGACCGGTCCTGCGCCCCCGGCGACACCCCGGCCGCCGACAGCAACGGCAAGACCTGCTACCCGACCCACTGGACCCCGCAGGGCGCGCAGGCCCCGACCCTGGGCTGGTTCCACAAGTACCTGGTCACCGAGGTCCGCGAGATCGACCGGGTGGGCGGCTCGCCGGACGAGATCACCTCCTACGAGTACGTCGGCGACGCGGCCTGGCACCACGACGACGCCGAACTGGTCCCGGCCGAGCTCAAGACGTGGGGACAGTGGCGCGGCTACCAGACGGTGAAGGTCCGCACCGGTGACCCGGACGGCCCGAGAACCCTGGAAGAACACCGCTTCTACCGCGGCATGCACGGCGACCTGAAGTCCGACGGCACCCGCAAGACCGTCCAGGTCAACGGCCAGGACGACCTGCCGGTCCTGCGCGGCTTCGCCCACGAGGAGATCACCTACAACGGCGACGGCGGCCCGGAGATCGCGCGCGAACTCCACGAACCGATCGTCATCGGCCCGAACGCCACCCGCCACCGCCCGTCGGGCGACCTGTCCTCCTACGTCACGGAGGTCAAGCGCAGCCGCACCAGCACGGTGCTGGCCGCCGGCGGCACCCGGGAGACCGAGGAACAGCACTTCTACGACGAGTACGGCGTCCAGGTGCGCACGAACGACCTGGGTGATCTGTCCACAGCGGACGACGACATGTGCACGACCGTCGAGTACGCGCGCAACCTCGACGCCTGGCTGCTGGCGACGCCCAAGCGGATCCGGGCGGTGTCGGTGGCCTGCGGCACGGAACCGCAGCCGGCCGACGTGATCTCCGACAAGCGCACCTACTACGACGGTTCCGACGTGTTCGGCGCGGCGCCCACCAAGGGCGACCCGACGCGCGAGGAGGAGCTGTCCGGCTGGGACGGCGCGACCCCGCTCTACACGACCTCCGAGCGCTCGGTCTTCGACGCGCACGGCCGCGAGGTCGAGGAGTACGACTCGCTGGGCGCGCGCACGACCACCGCCTACACCCCGGCCGTGGGTGGACCGGTCACCGAGGTGACCACCACCAACGCGATGGGGCACACCGAGAGCACGCGGTTCCGGGTCTCCGGCGGCGAACCCGTGCTGGAGGTGGACGAGAACGGCAGGCGCACCGAACTGGCGTACGACCCGCTGGGCCGGCTGGTCAAGGTGTGGCAGCCGGGCCGGCAGCCCCACGAGACCCCGGACGTGGAGTTCGCCTACGACCTGCGCGCCGACGGCCCCTCGTCGGTGACCACGAAGAAGCTGCTGGGCGACGGCGGACAGGTCGCCGCCCACACGCTGTTCGACGGCCAGTTGCGCGAGCGGCAGACGCAGGTGGCCGCACCCGGCGGCGGCCGGATCGTCACCGACACCCTCTACGACTCGCACGGCCGGGTCGGGCGGACCAACGCCGCTTACCACAACCCCGACCCGCCGGCCGCGGAACTGGTGGCCGTAGACGACGCGGCCGTGCCGGCGCAGACGGTGTTCGAGTACGACGGCGCCGCCCGCGAGACCGCGGAGATCCTCAAGGTCGAGGGTGTCGAGAAGTGGCGCACCACGACCACTTACGGCGGTGACCGGACCAGCGTGGACCCGCCGGACGGCGAGACCGCCACCACCGAGGTCTACGACGTGGACGGCCACGTGGTCGAGCTGCGCCAGCACAAGTCCGGTTCCCCGACCGGCGACTACGACGCCACCCGCTACTCCTACACCAAGTCCGGCGACCTGGAGACCGTCACCGACCCGGCGGGCAACGTGTGGCGCAACCACTACGACGTGCGCGGCCGGCTGGTGCGGGCGGACGACCCGGACCAGGGCACGTCCACGATGGCCTACGACGACGAGGACCAGCTCGTCTCGGCGACCAACGGCCGCGGCCGGACGCTGACCCACACCTACGACCCGCTGGGCCGCAAGACCGCCACCCACGAGGGCGCCACCAAGCTCCTGGAGTGGACGTTCGACTCGCTGGGCGACGGCCTGCCGGTGGCGGAGATCCGCTACGTGGACGGCCAGGCCTACCGGGACGAGGTGCTCGGCTACGACGAGTCGGAACGGCCGACCGGCAACGCCGTCACCGTGCCGGCCCGCGAGGGCGCGCTGGCGGGCCGCTACGAGTCGCACCTGACCTACAACAGCGCCGACCAGGTCACCTCGGTGCGGCTGCCGGCGGTGGGCGGCCTGCCCGAGGAGGTGCTGGAGCAGGGCTACGACGAGCTGGGCAACGCCACGTCGCTGACCGGGTTGAGCCGGTACGTCGACCAGACCCTGCGCACCAACCTCGGCGAAGTCGCCACGTACGTCATGGGCGTGCCGGGCGCGCAGGTCGTCCAGTCGTTCGACTACGAGCACGGCACCCGCCGGCTCGTCAAAGCGACCACGTGGCAGGAGAACGAGGCGGTCCCGACGGTCGACCGGACGATGTCCTACGACCCGGCGGGCAACGTGCGGGAGCTGACCACCGCGGCGCGCGGCCGGACGGCCGACACGCAGTGCTTCCGCACCGACCACCTGCGCCGGCTGACCGACGCGTGGACCGGGGCGTGCGACGCCGACCCGGACAAGAGCGCGTTGACCGGCCCCGCGCCGTACTGGCACTCCTACACCTACGACAGCCTGGGCAACCGGCTCACCGAGGTGCGGCACGAGACCGGCACCACCCGCACCTACACCTACCCGCGTCCGGGCTCGCACGCGCTAGCCTCCGTGCGGACCACCCGGCCGGGCGCGGCGGACGTGGTGGACGCCTTCGACTACGACGCCGAGGGCAACACGGTCCGCCGCAACGGGCAGACGCTGAACTGGGACACCGAGGGGCACCTGGACTCGGTGGTCGAGGGCGCGGCGACGACCGCGTTCCTCTACGACGCCGACGGCGACCGGCTGATCCGCCGCGACCCCGAGGGCACGACGCTCTACATCGGGACCACCGAGCTGCACGTCGACAAGGTCGGGCTCGTCAGCGCCACCCGGTACTACGAGCACAACGAGGACACCATCGCGGTCCGCACCCGCGAGTCCCTGACCTGGTTGGCCGCCGACCACCACGGCACGGCCGAGACCTCGATCGACGCGGACACCGCGGCGGTGGAGCACCGGCTGCACCTGCCCTTCGGCGGTGAGCGCGGGCAGGCCCCGGGCCGGTGGGTCGGCGAACGCGGGTTCGTCGGCGGCACCAAGGACGCCTCGACGGGCCTGACCCACCTCGGGGCGCGCGAGTACGACCCGGACATCGGCCGGTTCCTGTCCGTCGACCCGCTGATCGACGACAAGGACCCGCAGCAGATGCACGGGTACCTGTACGGCAACAACAACCCGTTGTCGTTCAGCGACCCCGACGGCCTGTTGTGGGGCTGGCTGAAGAAGGCCGCGAAGGTCGTGGCCAAGGTCTCCGAGGTCGCCTCCTACATCCCCGGCCCGATCGGCACGGCGGCGGGCATCGCGGGGGCCGCGGCGCACGCGGCCCTGGGCAACAAGAAGAAGGCCCTGGAGATGGCCGCCGGCGCGGCGGCGAACCTGGTGCCGGGCGGCAAGCTCCTGCTCAAGGCCGGCATGGCGGTCGCCAAGAAGGTGGCCGGCAAGTCCACCGCGAAGGCAGTCGCGGCCAAGGGCGCGGCCAAGGCGACCCGGACGGCCAACGCCACCGCGAAGGGCACCCGGGGCACCGCGAAGTCGCCCAAGGCGTCGCGGACCAGGTCCAGTTGCAACTCCTTCGCCCCGGACACGCCCGTCCGCCTGCCCGACGGCACGTACCTGCCGATCAAGGACCTGCGGGTCGGCGACCGGGTGCTCGCGGTGGACCCCGGAACCGGCGCGGAGTCGGCCCAGCCGGTCCTTGACGTGTTCGTCGGCGAGGGCGTGAAGCACCTGGTCGAGATCGACTTCGACGGTGACGCGTCCACGGTGCTGGTGGCCACGGCGGAGCACCCGCTGTGGGTGCGCGGGCGCGGCTGGACCGACGCGGCGGCGGTGCGGGTCGGCGACGTGGTCGAGGTCGGCGGCCGGACCGCGGTGGTCGCGGACGTGCGCGACCGCGGGCCGGTGGCGGGCCAGAAGGTCTTCAACCTCAACGTGGACGACGTCCACACCTACGTCGTCACCGCCGACGACGTGGACGTCCTGGCGCACAACAAGACCCACCGCGGCGGCGCCGGGTGCAGCGTGCACACGGCGCAGCAGGCGGCCAAGCAGGAGGCGAACAAGGCGCTGCGCTCCGGTCGCAAGGACGGGACCGCCGAGTCGATCCAGACCCGGTCGGGCAAGATCTACCGGGCGCAGAGCAGCGGCAACCCGCCGCGGCACCACCCGAGGGTGCAGCGGGTGCTGGACAAGATCCCCCCGCACCTGCGGTCCGACTTCCACGGCAAGTGCGCGCTGCCCCAGTGCATCTCGAAGGCGTTGCGCAAGGGCGACGACCCGACCGGCGCGGCGCTGGGCTCGGCCCGCATCCGGGCCACCAAGCAGGGCAAACGGGTCGACAAGGGGCACGGCACCTACAACCCGCCCTGCCGGAGTTGCCGAGCGCTGGTCAAGGCGTTCAAGATCAAGACCCCGAAGCCCTACAAGCCACCGAAGCCCCCGCGGAAGAAGCCGACGAAGAAGTGAGTGCGATGGGTTGGTCGAAGCGAGCCGAGACGTTGCTGCGCGAGGCGGGGTGGTTCCCCGGCCGCGAGGTGGACATCACCCGGTGGGAGGACCTGGTGACCGACGAGGGTTTCCCCCTGCACGCCGAGGCGCGGCGGTTCCTGCGCGAGTTCGGCGGTCTGGTGGTGGAGGTGGACGACGACAGCGAGGGCGTGGACCGGGCGCCGGCGTCGTTCGACCTCGACCCCGACCTGTGCTCGGGTCAACGGGAGTGGTTCGAGCGGTTGGGCCGGCGGGCCGGCGCGACGCTGTTCCCGGTCGGTGACGTGGAGGGCGGCCACGCCCACCTCGGCGTCGACGAGCGCGGCGGCGTGCACATGCTGTTCCTGGACGAGGTGCACTTCCTCGGGAAGCGGGGGGAGGCGCTGGGCAACCTGATCGACGGCGTCCGCTGAGGCCACCGGGTGTTCGGATCCGTTCGGCACAGCCGCGAGCGCCGGCCGAACGGGGTCGGGTGGCTCCAGGGTGGGCGGCAGGGCCGGGGTGTGGCGCCCCGGCCCTGACGTCGTTCAGGGGAGAACCCGCATGGTGGCTGGCAGAGGGCTCGTCAGGGTCCTGGTGGGCGCGTTGGTGTTGTCCGGCGTGGTGGGGGTGCCGGCGGGGGTTGCCGCGCCCGACGTGCCGCGGGTCGGGGAGAAGGCGGTGCCGGGGCGGGTCGCGGGCCGGGTGGCCGCGCCCGAGTTGGCGGTGTCGCGGCAGGCGGTGACGCCCGCGCCCGAGGTCTCGTGGGACGCCGGGGCGGACGTCGTGGCTCAGCGGACCGGGAACGGGATCGTCTTCCACGCCCGCCGGGACGGCACGGCCGAGGTCGACTACTCCCGGTTCCGCACCGCGTTCGGCGGCGACTTCGCCACCCGGCTGCGGGTGGTCGAGGTGGCCACCGGCGCGGTGCTGCCCGCCCGCAACGACCCGGCGAACGGCCGCATCACCGCCGACGTCAAGGGCCCGAACCGGCCCACCCGCGGCCCGGACGGCACGAAGGTCGCCGCCACCCCCGGGCCGCTCTACGCGCTGACCGCCGGCACGGCCGGGGAAGCGGGCAGCTTCGCCCCGACCTCCCTGGCCCCCTCCGCCACCTGGGCCGTCGGCGTCCAGTCCGGCGACTTCGCCTGGACCTACCCCGTCCAGACCCCGCCCGCCCCCGGCCCGACGCCGCGGATCGCCCTGTCCTACTCCTCGGGCGTGGTGGACGGCCGCACCGCCTCCACCAACAACCAGGCCTCCTGGGTCGGCGAGGGCTTCGGCTACGAGCCCGGGTTCATCGAGCGCACCTACAAGCCGTGCGCCGAGGACGGCGAGGCGACCGGCGACCTGTGCTGGGACCGCCAGGCCGCGCACCTGGTCCTCCCGGGCGTCACCGGCGAACTGGTGTGGGACGCCGCCAAGCAGCTCTGGCGCGTGGCCAACGACGAGGGCTGGCGCGTCGAACTGCGCACCGGCGCGGACAACGGCGACAACGACGGCGAGCACTGGCAGGTCACCGGACCCGACGGCACCAAGTACACCTTCGGCGCGCACAAGGACGCCAAGTCCACCTGGACCGTCCCGGTGTTCGGCAACGACGACGCCGAGCCCTGCCACGGCCCGAGCTTCGCCACCTCCTGGTGCCAACAGGGCTACCGCTGGACCCTCGACAGCGTCACCGACACCCACGGCGACCAGGTCACCTACTTCTACGAGATCGAGACCAACCACTACGGCCGCGCCGGGTCCGCCGCCAACGCCACCCCGTACGTGCGTGCCGGCCGCATCGCCCGCGTCGACTACGGCCACCGCGCCGGCACCGCCCCGACCGGACGCGTCCTGTTCACCGCCGCGCCGCGCTGCGTCCCCGGCTCGGCCTGCGCGCCCACCCGCACCGCCGACTGGCCGGACACCCCGTGGGACCTGCACTGCGCGGGCGGCTCGTGCACCGCGGCCGGTCCCAGCTTCTGGGGCACCCAGCGGCTGGCGAAGATCACCACCCAGGTCCGGCAGGGGACCGGGTACGCCGACGTCGACTCGTGGGTGCTCGACCACGTCTTCCCGGCCACCGACGACCACACCAGCCCGGCCCTGTGGCTGCGCTCCATCACCCGCACCGGCCACGTCGGCGGCGACGCGAGCCTGCCGCCGGTGCTGTTCGACGGCGTCCGCATGGCCAACCGGGTCGGCGCGGTCGACGGGTTGCAGCCGATGAACAAGTGGCGCATGTCCCGCGTCTACAACGAGACCGGCGGCGTCACCGAGATCGACTACTCCCCGGACCGCTGCGACCCGGCCACCCTGCCCCGCCAGGACACCAACGAGGAGAACTGCTTCCCCGCCCACTGGCTGCGCCAAGGCGCGTCCGCGCCCGAACTGGGCTGGTTCAACAAGTACGTCGTCGGCGAGGTCAAGGAGATCGACCGCGTGGGCGGCGCGCCGCGCAAGCTCACCCGCTACGAGTACGTGGACGCCGGACCGGCGTGGCGCTACGACGCGGCCGAGCTGGTGCCCACCCGGTTCAAGACGTGGGGCGCGTGGCGCGGGTTCCAGAAGGTGAAGGTGCGCACCGGCGAGAACGGCGCGGAGACCCTCACCGAGCACCTGTTCCTGCGCGGCATGGACGACGACCTGCTCATCGACGGCACCCGCCGCGAGGTGAAAGTCACCGACTCGCAGAACAAGACCTACGAGGACAGACCGGGGTACGCCGGGTTCGCCCGCGAGACCGTCGTGCGCGACGTCGTCACCGGGGCGGAGATCTCCGCGCAGTTCCAGGAGCCGTGGCTGTCCGACCCGACCGCCGTGCGCCACCGCGACAGCGGTCCGCTGGAGGCGCGCATCCTCAAGGTGGACTCGGTGCAGACCCGCAAGGGCGACCGGGTGACGCAGACCAGGACCGAGCACGACGAGGTCGGCAACGTGGTCGAGGTGCACGACCTGGGTGACGTGGCGGTCGCCGACGACGACGTGTGCACCACGACCACCTACGCCCGCAACACCGAGGCGTGGGTGGTGGACCGGCCCAACCGCGTCCTGACCACCGCACTGCCCTGCGGCACGACGGCGTCACCGCTCGACGTGATCTCCGACGACCGCACCTACTACGACGGCGCGACGTCGATCGACACGCCCCCGACCAAGGGCGACGTGACCCGCACCGAGCGCCTGGCCGCCTGGGACGGCGCGCAGCCGGTGTACTCCACGGTCACCCGCGCCGCGCACGACCGGCACGGCCGCGTGATCGAGTCGTTCGACGCCCTGGACGCCCGCACCACCACCGCCCACGAGCCCCCGACGGGCGGCCCGGTGACCAAGGTGACCGTGACGAACCCGTTGGGCCACACCACGTCCACCGAACTCGACCCGGCGCGCGGCCAGACCCTCGCCACCACCGACGCCGAAGGCCGCCGCGCCGAACGCGCCCTCGACCCGCTGGGCCGGGTCACCGCCCAGTGGCAGGCGGGCAGGCCCACCACGGAGAGCCCGACCGCGCGGCACGAGTACCTCATCCGCAACGACGGCCCGGCCGTGGTGACCACGCACCGGTTGCGGGGCAACGGCGAGTACGCCACCACCCACACCCTCTACGACGGCCTGCTGCGCGAACGCCAGACCCAGGCCACCTCGCCCAACGGCGGCAGGGTCGTCACCGACACCCTGTACGACGCGCACGGCCGCGTCTCGCGCACCAACAACGCCTACTACAACCCCGACCCGCCGGCCACCGAACTGCTGGTGGTCGAGGACGTGGACGTGCCGTCGCAGGAGGTCGTCGAGTACGACGGCGCGGGCCGCACCAGCGCGGAGGTGCTGCGCACCCTCGGTGTGGAACACCACCGCACCACCTACACCCACGGCCCGGACCGCGTCAGCGCCGACCCGCCCGCCGGCGGCACCCCCACCACCGAGATCACCGACGTGCGCGGCCGGCTCGTGGAGCTGCGCCAGTACACCGGGGACGCCCCGACCGGCGACTTCCACGCCACCACCTACGGCTACACCCGCTCCGGCCTGCGGTCCTCGGTCACCGACGCGGCCGGCAACACCTGGCGGTTCGACCACGACCCGCGCGGCCGGCAGGTCCGGGCGCAGGACCCGGACAAGGGCGTGGCGACCATGACCTACGACGACAAGGACCGGCTGACCACCGTCACCGACGCGCGCGGCACCACCCTCACCCATACCTACGACGCGCTGGACCGGCGCACGGCGGTGTTCGAGGGGTCGCGCAAGCTCACCGAGTGGACCTTCGACACCGCGCCCGGCGGCCTGGGACAACCGGCGTCTTCGGCGCGGTTCGCGGACGGCCAGGCGTACCGGTCGGAAGTCCTGGGCTACAACGTGAACGGCCTGCCCACCGGCACCTCCGTGACGATCCCGGACCGCGAAGGCGCGCTCGCCGGCCGGTACGAGTCCACCGTGGACTACGACCAGGCGGGTCAGGTGGTCGCCACGACCCTGCCCGCGGTCGGCGACCTGCCCGCCGAGACCCTGACCACCGGCCACAACGCCCTGGGCCTGCCGGTGTCGCTGGTGTCCGAGCTGCTGCCGTACGTGTCCGACACCGGGTTCACCGGCACCGGCCGCACCGAGTACCACGTGCTCGGCGGACGGGTCACCCGCGGCTACGGCTACGACCCGGCCACCCGGCGGCTCACCCGCCAGACCACCGCGTCGGAGACCGGGACGGTGGCCGACGTGACCGTGGGCCACGACCCGGCGGGCAACGTCGTGTCGCTGCACGACGCGGTGTCCGGCGACGCCCAGTGCTTCCGCCACGACAGCCTGCGCCGCCTGGTCGACGCCTGGACCTCGCCCGACTGCTCGGCCGCGCCCGGCGTGCTCGGCGGCCCCGCGCCCTACTGGCACACCTACGGCTACGACAACGCCGGCAACCGCACCCGCGAGGTGCGCCACGAGACCGGGGTGACCCGTGAGCACGCCTACCCGGCGGCCGGCACGGCGGGCGCGCACCGCGTCGCGACGGTGACCTCGGGGACCCGGGTGGACTCCTACGGCTACGACGCGGCGGGCAACACCGTCGCGCGGCCCGGTCAGACGTTGTCCTGGACCGCCGAGGGCCGGTTGGCCGAGGTGCGCGCCGGGGACGCGGTGACGACGTTCGAGTACGACGCCGACGGCGCGCGGTTGCTGCGCCGCGACCCGGCCGGCAGCACGCTGTACCTGGCGGGCACCGAGGTCCGGGCGGCCGGCGGGGCGGTGACCGCGACCCGGCACTACTCGTTCGGCGGGTCCACGGTCGCCGTGCGCACCGGCGCGGGCGTGACGTGGCTGGTGGACGACCAGGCGGGCACGGCGGGCCTGGCGATCGGCGCGGACGACCTGGCGGTGACCGTGCGGCGGCAGTTCCCGTTCGGCGCGCCGCGCGGGACGGCGCCGGCGTGGCCCGGGGAACGAGGGTTCGTCGGCGGCGTGACCGACGGCTCGACCGGCCTGACCCACCTCGGGGCGCGCGAGTACGACCCGGAGCTGGGCGCGTTCGCCTCGGCCGACCCGCTGCTCAACGCCGAGGACCCGCAGCAGCTGGCCGGGTACGCCTACGCCGGCGGCTCGCCGGTCACCCACTCCGACCCCAGCGGCCTGACCTCGCGGTACGTGCCCCTGCCCGAACCGCAGGCCCTGGTGTGGGACAGCGCGCTGACGGCGTTCCGCGTCGCGGAGACCGGCCGGTACCGGGCGCTCTACACCGCGCACGGCCCGGACCCCGAGCCCACGCGGCCGGCCGTCGCCACGGGCGCGTTCGCCGAACTGGTCGCCCAGGGCCTGAGCGGCGGCTGGTCGCCGAAGGCCCCGCCGGGCTACACCACGCCGCCCGGCGCGACCCCGGAGACCCCCAACCGCCCGTCGCCGCTGCCCGGGGTGCCGGTGACCTCGCCCTACAGCGACCCGGGTCCGGGCGACTGGAACGTGACGTGCCGGACCGACGGCGCCGTGCGGACGTGCACCTACACCCCGGTCCGGCGGACCTACCAGCCGGTGGGGCGGACCATCGGCTACGACCTGATCGGCGACTCGGGGGCGTACGAGCGCGAGGACGACGGCATCGGCTACTTCGACTACGGCGACGGGTACTTCGAGGAGCGCGAGCTGTGGGAGTACGACCGGTGCAAGCCGTGGAACCCGTGCGACAACAAGCCCGGCAAGATCAAGGGCTACAACCCGCCCGGCCTGTACGACGGCAAGAAGAACCCCACGGCCGGCCCGGCGGACGGCGGCAAGAAGAAGTCGTCCGGCTCCAAGGGCGGCTCCAAGGGCAAGAAGAAGAAGTAGGGCCGCGGTGAGAACGGGAACCCGCGCACTGCGCACGACCCTCGCGGCCCTCCTGGCGGCGACCTGCCTGAGCGGCGCGGCTCAGGCAGGTCCCGCACCCACACCCCCGGCCGCCCCGACCACCTCGACCCCGCCGGCCACCACAACGCCGGCGGCCACCTCGACCCCGCCGGCCACCACAACGCCGCCCTCGACCCCGCCCGATCCCTCAACCCCGCCGGACCCCTCAACCCCGCCGGCCGCCGCCACCCCGCCCGCGTCGGCCACACCCTCCACACCCGCCCCACCCGTCGAGCCGGCGGCAGCCGCGGGCAAGGCCGCGCAGGACGCGGCGGTCACCCAAGCGCGCGACACCGGCAAGCCCGTCCCCGTCGACGCCCTGGGCACCGAGGACACCGAGGTCGTCGCCAACCCCTCCGGCACCCTCACCGCCACGATGTACTCCCGCCCGGTCCGGGTCCGCACCGCGACCGGCTGGGCCCCGCTGTCCGCCACCGAGGCCGCCGAAAGCCCGTCGTGGGGCGAGAAACGGCACTGGACCCTGCTGTCCCACGACACCGCCACCGGCGCGAAGGCCGCCTACTGGGACTCCCAGCACATCGGCCGCGTCGGCCGCTCCCGCGGCGACAACCTGCGCTGGCGCTCCTACTACGAGCTCAACACCTCCGCCATCGCGGGCAAGCACCTCGTCCGCGCCGAACTCCAGATCTACCAGTGGTGGTCGGAGTCCTGCGACCCGCAGCCGGTCGAGCTGTGGCACATCGGCACCATCAGCCCCGCCACCACCTGGGGCGACTCGACCCCGTTCCTGCGCAAGGTCGCCGAGAACACCACGTCCAAGGGCTTCGACCCGGTCGCCTGCCCGCACGGCCGCGTCGGGTTCGACGTCCGGGACCTGATGGTCGAGGCGGCGACCGGCCGCTGGGCCACCACCACGGTCGCGCTCAAGGCCCGCGAGGACGGCGACTCCTACGGCGCCAAGGAGTTCCTGGACCGCGAGGTCGCCGAGCTGGGCCTGAAGGACTCCGTGCTGGCGGTCGTCGGCGAGTACAACGCGATCCCCGAACCCGCGTCCCAGCTCACCGTCCACGGCAAGGCGTGCGCCGAGGGCGTGCTGGTCAACTCCACCACCCCCAAGCTGTCCGCCCGCATCGACGACCCGGACGGCAAGACCGGCCGCCCGATCCGCGGCGTCTTCCGCTGGTGGGAGGACACCGGCGCGCCGCCCACCGCCGTCTCCACCGCCGCCACCGACTACGGCGAACCCCGCACCGTCGAGGTCCCCGTCCCGGCCACCCAGCCGCTGCGCGACGGCGCGACCTACCAGTTCGGCGTCACCGTGGACGACCGGCTCGACGCCGGACCGGACCGCCCGTGGTGCCGCTTCACCGTCGACCGGACCGCACCCACCACCGTGCCCACGATCTCGTCGGCGGAGTACCCGCCAACCGGCGCGCCCGTCTACACCAGGGGTTCGTTCGTGCTCGACGCGGGCGGCGACCAGGACGTGGTCGGGTTCCGCTACGGCATCGGCCGCACGGCGTCGGCGACGATCCCGGTCACCGCCGACGCGCCCGGCGGCAAGGTCGTCGTCCCGTACACCGCGACCGAGCCCACCCCGCCGAACATCACGAACTCCGTGGTGGCCAGGGCCGTCGACCGCGCGGGCAACGAAGGCCCGTCGCGCACCTACAAGTTCACCGTCAGCCCGCTCGTGACCACCGCCTACGCCCACTGGAACGCCAACTCCGTCGTCGGCGGCAAACTGCTCGACACCAGCGCGAAAGCGCTGTCCACCCGCATCGACGCGACCGTGTCCGGCCCGGTGACCACCACCAGGGACCGGCTCGGCACCCTCGCCGCGATCCACCTCGACGGCACGTCCTCGCACGCCCAGACCGCGACCCCGGTGGTCCAGCCGACCGCGCAGGGCACGTTCGGCAGCTTCACCGCCATGGCCTGGGTCAAGCTCGACCGCATGGACGACTGGGCCACCGCCCTCAGCCAGGACGGCACCGTCCACAGCGGATTCGCGTTGAAGTACAACCACTTCCCGCGCGGCTGGCAGTTCGGCATGGAACGCGCGGACGGCACCACCGACCGCGCCACCTCCACCGCCGACTCCACCGCCCTGCCCCGGATCGGCGTGTGGACCCACCTGGCCGGCGTCTACGACCACGCGGCGGGCAAGATCCGGCTGTACGTCAACGGCAAGCTCGCCGCCGAGGCCGACCACACCAGCACCTGGCACGCCGGCGGCCCCACCGCCCTCGGCCGGGCCCGGTACCACGGCGTGGCGGACGACTTCTGGCCCGGCGACCTGGACGAGCTCCAGATCCACCCGTGGGCGGCGGGCGAGGCCGAGGTCAAGCACCGGGCGGGGTCGCCGTCGTTCGCGCCCACCGCCAAGTGGGCGTTCAACGAGGGCGCGGGCGGCACCGGCGCGGACCTGTCCGGCAGCGGCCACACCCTCGGCCTGACCGGCGCGACCTGGGCGGCGCCGGGCCGGTCCGGGGCGGGCGCGTTGCGCCTGGACGGGCGGGAGGGCCACGCGGGCACCAGCGGGCCGGTCGCGCCCCGCGCCGCGGGCGGCACGTTCGACAGCTTCACCGTGATGGGCTGGGTCAAGTTGACCGAACTGGACAGCTGGGCGTGGGCGGTCAGCCAGGACGGCCGCCGCGACAGCGGGTTCACGCTGGGCTACTCGTCCTACCCGCGCGGCTGGAGCTTCGGCATGTCCGACGCGGACGCCGACGGAGGCGGCGGGGACGGGTACGTGGTCGCCGACGGCACCCCGCAGGTCGGCGTGTGGACGCACCTGGCCGGCGTCTACGACCACTCAGCCGGGAGGATCACGTTGTACGTCAACGGAAGGCTCGCGAAGACCGAGGAGCATCGCAGCACCTGGCACGCCGAAGGCGCCCTGGTGGTCGGACGGGGCAAGAACGACGGCTGGCTCACCGACTTCTGGCCGGGCGAGATCGACGACGTCCAGGTGAGTCCCGGAGTCCTCGGGCCGGCCGAGGTCGCCGGCGCCATGGCCGGGCCCACCTTCGCCGCCGGCGGCCAGTGGCGGCTGGACGACAACGCCACCGACGCGACCGGCCACGGCCACGGCCTCGCCCTGTGGAACGGCGCGTCCTGGACCGCCGGCAAGACGAACGCCGGCCTGCGCCTGGACGGCGTCTCGGGCCACGCCTACACGGCGGGTCCGGTGGCGGACCCGGCGGACAGCTTCACCGTGGCGGCGTGGGTGAAGCTGGACGCGGTGGACCGGGCGCAGACCGTGCTGAGCCAGGACGGCCCGGCCCGCAGCGGGTTCCGGCTGCACCACGACAAGGCGTGGATGTTCACCATCGCCGGCGACGGCACCGTGCCGGACGCGGTCCTGAAAGGCACGACACCGCCCAGAGCGGGGGAGTGGACGCACCTCGCGGGCGTCTACGACCGGTCCAGGAACACGGTGCGGCTGTTCGTCGACGGCCGCCTGCAGGCCAGTGCGACCTACACCAGCGTCGCCCGCGCCGAGCAGGGGCTCGTGATCGGGCGCGGCCGGCACGACGGGTGGTGGGTGGACCACCTCGCGGGCGTGGTGGACGAGGTGGAGGCCCGACCCGTCGCGCTGGAGCCGGCCGACGTCTGGGCGCTCAGCGGGGTCGTGCCCAAGGCGTTCTGGGCCAACCAGCCGGTGAAGGTCGAGGACCTCACCACGGCGGAAAGCGCCCTCCCGGTCAGCGGGCTGACCCCGGACACGCTCGCCGAGCTGAGCGTCTCCGTGGAGGTCAAGCACACCTACCGCGGCGACCTCGTGCTGCGCCTGGTCGCGCCGGACGGCACCGACTACCTGCTGGAGGACCTGCTGGGCGGCGGGGACGTGGACGACTTCGCCAAGACCTACCGGTTCAACGCCTCCGCCGAGCAGGCCAACGGCACGTGGAAGCTGCGCGTGGAGGACAGGGTCCTGGGCGACACCGGGACGCTGGTCAAGTGGGGCATCGCCGCGCCGGTGAGCAACCTCGCGCCGGTGTCCGCGCCGTGGCCGAAGATCGCCGGCAGCTCGTTCGCCGTCGGGAACAACACGACCACCGAGCGGTCGGTGACCGTGTCCGGGGTCCCGGGCAACGCGCCGAGCAACCTCACCCTCGCGCTGGACACGACGTGGAGCTGGGCGAGCGACCTGACCGTGTCCCTGGTGTCCCCGGACAACAAGGAACACGTGCTGCACAACGGTTCCCAGCCGCAACCGCCCCCGGTCGACGACGCGTGCGGCCGGCAGCCCGACCCGTACACGCTGCGCAAGTCCTACCAGCTCAACGCGGCCGCGGTGGTCGCGAACGGCGTGTGGAAGCTGCGGATCAAGCACACCAGCACCAGCGGCGCGCCCACGGTGAACGCGTGGAGCCTGTCCGCGCCGATCAACCTCACCGCGTCGGACACCGCGCCGGACACGAAGTTCGCCAACCCGACCGACGTGGCCCTGGACGGGTACTGGACGACCAGCGCGGCCACCGTGTGCGGCCTCGCCGGCGCGACGGCCCGCGACCTGCGGATCGCCGTGGACGTGCGGCACCCGAACCGGGGCGACCTGCGGCTGGAGCTGGAGGCGGCGGAGGGCGCGGCGACGTACCTGCTGGAGGAGGTGCCCGACGGCGACACCGGGGACAACGTCCAGAAGACCTACCAGCTCCCCGGGGTGGCGCAGTTGGCCAACGGGACGTGGCACCTGAGGGTGATCGACGCCCGGGACCAGTGGGCCGGGACGATCAACGAGTGGAGCATCCAGCTGCTGCCCAGCGCGCAGGCGGAGTTCGCGGCGGGCTGGAAGGCGGAGAACACCACCGATGTGTCCATTGTGGACGACGGGTGGACCGAGTCGCCCATCACGGTGGACAAGCCGACCGGCATGGCGCCCAAGGTGTGGCGGGTGGCCGTGGACATCAAGCACACCCACCGCGGTGACCTGGCGCTGTACCTGGAGGCGCCCGACGGCACCGGCTACCTGTTGGAGGACTTGACCGGCACCGCGGACGTCGATGACCTGGCCAAGTCGTACACGGTGAACGCGTCCTCCGAACGCGCGCACGGGGTGTGGAAGCTCAAGGTGCTCGACGCGGTGTGGGGCGACGTCGGCACGATTGACGCGTGGAGCCTGTCGGTGGTGGACTTCCCGTTGGCGCTGACCGAGACCCGGGTTCCGGTGGCCGACCTGGGCGTGGGGGAGAGCCCGCTGACCGTGGCCGGCACCGGCAACGCCCCCAACGGGATGCAGGTGCAGGCGGCCGTCACCCACCCCAAACCCGAGCAGCTGGTGGTCACCCTCATCGCCCCGGACACCACCCCGTACACCCTGCACGACAAGAAGACCGTCCTGCCCAGGCTGTTCCGGGTGGACGCGACGTCGGAACCACTGAGCGGCAAGTGGACGCTGCGGGTGCAGGACACCGTCTCCGGCGAGACCGGCACCATCGAGTCGTGGAGCTTGGTGCTCGCCCCGGCCGTGGCCTGGCCCCAGATGCGCGGGTCGTCCTTCGCCGTGGACGCCACCGGGTCGGGCACCGGCAGCGCCCGGGTCTCCACCCTCTCCGGCAACGCGCCCACCGACCTGCGGCTGACGGTCGAGACGTCGTACTACTGGGTCAGCGAACTCCAGATCTCGCTGATCGCGCCGGACGGTACGTCATATCTCGTACATGATCGCGCCGCGACGATGCCGGGGACGTTCACCGTGGACGCGTCGGCCGAGGTGGCGAACGGGTCGTGGAAGCTGTCCGTGGTGCGGCACAGCAGCAGCGGCGCGGTGTCGATCACTGGGTGGAGTCTGTGGTCGCCGGTGAACCAGCAGGCCACGGCCGCCGGTCCGGTGACGAAGTTCGCCAACGGCTCGGACGTGGCGCTGCCCGACGACGGTTGGTCGTCGGCGACCACGTCGGCGTGGGCGACGGGCGTGCCCGGGACGGAGGCGAAGGACGTCCGGGTGGCCGTGGACGTCAAGCACCCCAACCGCGGCGACCTGAAACTCGAACTGCGCACCCCCGACGACGCCGCCACGTACCTGTTGGAGGACTTCCCCGACAGCGACACCGGTGACGACGTGGTCAAGACCTACCACGTGCCGGGCGTCGCGCAAATCGCCAACGGCGGCTGGGACCTGGTCGTCACCGACCTCAAGACGGGCAACACCGGCACCGTGGACGGCTTCAGCGTCCAGCTCCTGTCGAGCCCCCAGTCCACCCTGCCCGCGACCTGGCGGGTGGAGAACGGCGCCGACACGTCGATCCCCGACTACGGCGTGGTCGAATCCCCGCTCACCGTCTCGGGCCTGACCGGCATGGCCCCACGCGAGTGGGACGTCACCGTGGGCGTCAAGCACACCTACCGAGCGGACCTGGTCCTGCACCTGGTCGCCCCGGACGGCACCGCCTACCTCCTGGAGGACTTCACCGGCAGCGGCGACGCGGACGACGTGGCGAAGACCTACACGTTCAACGGTTCCGCCGAGTCAGCCAACGGCGTGTGGAAGCTCCGCGTCCGGGACAGGGTCTGGGGCGATACGGGCCATGTGGACACGTGGAGCCTGTCCGCGGCGCCCACCGGCACACCCACGCCCGCCGTCGTGTGGCCCGAACTGCGCGGTTCGTCGCTGCGCGTGGAGGGCACCACCAGCGGCGTGACCGGCACGTCGTCGGTACGCGTGGCCGGCGTCCCCGGCAACGCCCCCGCCGACCTGCGCCTGTCCCTGGCCACCTCCTACTACTGGCTGACCGAACTGCGCATCACCCTGATCGCCCCGGACGGCACGTCGTACCTCATACATGATCACGGCAGCACGATGGCGAGCACGTTCACCGTGGACGCGTCATCGGAGGTCGCGAACGGCCGGTGGCAACTCTCGGTGCGCCGGGACAGCACCAGCGGCACCGTGGACATCACCTCATGGAGCCTGTGGTCGGCGGCGAACAAGCAGGCGACACCGGCCTCGCCGCCCACCAAGTGGTGGAACGGCGGTGACGTCACCATTCCCGACGACGCCTGGGCCACCGCCGAAAGCTCGGTGACGATCGCGAACGTCGCCGGCAACGCCCCGCAAGGCACGCGCGTCGCGGTGGACATCAAGCACACCAACCGAGGTGACCTCAAGCTCGACCTGATCGCCCCGGACGGCAGCGCCTACCTCCTGGAGGACATCCCCAACAACGACACCACCGACCACGTCTTCAAGACGTACCTGGTGGACGCGTCCGCCGAGAAGGCGGCAGGCACGTGGCGGCTGCGTGCGTTCGACGCGGTGACCGGCAACACCGGCACCATCGACGGCTGGAGCCTGCACCTGGGCGGCCTGCAAGCCGTAGCCCCCGGCACCGTCTTCGCGAACCGGACGCCGGTCCCCATCGCAGACAACACCACCACCGAATCGACCATCTCGATCACCGGCATCACCGGTCACGTCCCGCCCGGCCTCCGGGTCGCGGTGGCCATCCGGCACCCGTACCGGGGCGACCTGAAACTCGACCTGGTCGCCCCGGACGGCACCCTCTACGCCCTGGAGAACCTGACCGGCAGCAGCGACAACGACGACGTTCTGACCGAGTACGCCGTAGACGCGTCCTCGGAGTTGGCCAACGGCACCTGGCGCCTCCGAACCACGGACACCGCTCCCGGCGACACCGGCACGATCGAATCCTGGTCCCTGACGTTCCCGGCCCCGTCGAAGTACCACACCCAGGACAACACGACCATCCCCGACAACGGCGCTCCGGTCACCAACACCATCCCGGTCACCGGCCGCACCACGCCCACCACCCAGGTCCGCGTGGTGGTGGACATCAAGCACGCCAACCGGGGCGACCTGAAGCTGGACCTGATCGCCCCGGACGGCAGCGTCTACCTCCTGGAGGACATCCCCGACTCCGACACCGGCGACAACGTGCAAGCGACTTACGTGGTGGACGCGACAGGGGAGACCCCAACCGGCGGCTGGTCCCTACGAGCCCAGGACACCGCCGCCGGCACCACGGGCACGATCGACTCCTGGAGCCTGACCTTCACCCCTTAGCGGGGCTGAGGATCTGTTCGCGCAGGATGTCCGCGTGGCCGCAGTGCTGGGCCAGTTCGCGCAGCATGTGCAGGTAGACCCAGCGCAACGGGATCGGGCCGCGGCGGTTGCCGTGGAGGAGGTCGTCCAGGCCCAGGGACGCCGTCGCCCGCCGGGACGCCGCGCAGGCCTCGCGGTGCGCGCGCTGGATCGAGGCGACGGTGTCGGTGTCCTCCAGGATGAACGACTCGTCCGGCGTGGCGGGAATACCGATCTCCGCCCGCGACCGTCGGGTGACCGCCTCGTCGAACCACACCTTCTCCACGAAGGTCGCGTGCTTGACCAGCCCGAGCAGGGTCGTCCGCGACGGCACCAACGACCGCCGGGCCTGCTCCTCGCTCAACCCGTCGAGGCAGGCGTTGAGCGCCCGGCGGTGCTCGTCGAGGAACACCTCGAACTGGGCGCGGAACGGGTCGTTCAGGATGTCCTCAGTGGACACGGATGCGGTGCTGGACATACCCGAATCATAGATGCCCTTTATTCCAGTGCTCATGAATGTTTCAGTGCTGATCAAAGAGCGGAATATTGTGTCCGCCGTGGGCTGGGATTGGTGTCGGGACGTTCTTCGTCTGCACCTGACGAACCGGCACCCGAACGCGATGGCGGCGCTCCGCGCGGGAACTCGCCAACATTCGTCACCCGCGTGGACCGCACGCTCGCCCTGCACGGCGAACTCACCGCGAGGTTGCCTCGATCCGTTGGCTGAGGCGCTGCGCGTCCAGCTCCCGGTGTTGCCGGCGGTACATCGTCGAGGCCTCACGCCAAGCGGTCAGTGCGCGCGGCACGTTCCCGTTCGCGGCGTGCGTGTCGCCGAGGCGGGCGAGCGTGTCGGCGTAGTCGTACGAGGCCCCGGCCTCCTCGAACCGGAGGAGGGCCTGTTCGTAGTGGCCGGCCGCGGTGTCGTGCCGGCCCGCCAGGTGGGCGATGTAGCCGAGGCTGTCCAGGACGCGGGCTTCGGCGTCCCGGTCGTCGTGCCGGCGGGTGATCTCCAGGGCTTCCTCGCAGAACCGTTGGGCCGGTTCGAGGTCGTCGACCCTCGCGGCGTACCAGCCGGCTTGGTTGAGCGCGTGCGCCTCCCGCATCGGGACACCCAGCGTCCGCAGGACTTCCAGCGCGCTGGTGGCGTGGTGCAGGGCCGCGTGGTCGTCGCCCTGTTGTTCGCGGACCCAGGCGAGGCTTTGGTGGACGCTCGCCTGCCCGGACGGGTCGGCGCAGAGCCCGAGTGACCGTTCCAAGTGGACGATGGCCTCGTCCAGCGCGCCGGTGCGGGCCAGGGCCGTGCCCAGCCGCCACGACGTGAGGGCGCGGGCGTCGGGTTGTCCGCTGTCGTCGGCGGCGTCGTCGGCGGTCCGCCACACCGCCACCTGGTCGGCGATCAGGCCTTGCCGCCGCTGGAAGGTGTCCAGCGCCCACGCCAGCTCCCACACGTGGTGGTGGCTGCCCAGCCGCCGCGCGGCCTGTTGGGCGGCCAGGAGGTTGGCGTGTTCGGCGGTCAACCACGCCAGCGCCGCCGGTTCGTCGGTGATGTCCGGAGTGGACGGTGCCCCGCCCAGCACGGCCGGGTGCTCGTGCGGGTAGAGGACCGCTTCGGCGGCGCGACCGGTTCGCGCGTAGTGGTCGATCAGGCGCAAGGTCGGGCGGGGGTCGGTGTGGGCGCGTTCGGTGGCGTAGGCGCGGACCAGGTCGTGCATGCGGTAGCGGCCGGGGGTGTGCTGGCGGACCAGGTGCCCGGTTTCGAGGTGGCGCAACAGTTCGCGGGCGCGTCGGGGCGGCACGTCCAGGGTGGCGGCCGCGGCCGGCAGGGCGATGTCCGGGCCGGGCGCGGCGGCCAGCCCCGTGAACGCGGTGGCGGCGGCGTCGGGCAGCACGCGGACCGAGGCGTCGAACACCGCGCGCAGGTTGGTGCCGGACCCGTCGGACCCGAGGGCCGTGACGCCGTCGCGCAGCTCGTCCACCAGCACCGACAGCGGGAACTCCGGGTGGGTGGCGGCGCGGGCGGCGATGATGCCCAGGGCGAGCGGCAGCCCGCCGCACCAGCGCAGCAGGTCGGTGACGGCGTCGGGTTCGGCGCGCAGCCGCCGGTCGGACAGGTGGCGGGCGAGCAGTTCCCGCGCCTCGGCGTCGGTGAACACGTCCAGCTCCAGCGTGGGCACCGCGTGGCTGACGGCCAGTCCGGTGAGCCGGTGGCGGGAGGTGATCAGCACGGTGCACGTGCTGCCGCCGGGCAGCAACGGCAGGACGTGTTCGCTGTCGCGGGCGTTGTCCAGCACCACGAGCAGCCGCTTGCCGGCGACCAGGCTCCGGTACAGCGCGGCCCGGCCGTCCGGGTCGGGGGGCACGGACGCGGCGGGCAGGCCCAGCGCCTCCAGGAAGCGGCCGACGCCGGCGGCCGCCGGCACCGGGGCGCCGGTCGGGTCGAACCCGCGCAGGTCGGCGTAGAGGTGCCCGTCGGGGAACCGGTCGGCCGCGCGGTGCGCCCAGTGCAGGGCGAGCGTGGTCTTGCCGGTGCCCGCCGAGCCGACCAGCGCCAGCATCGGGGCTTCGCCGGGGGCGGGGCTCAGCGCCTTGTCCAGGGCCGCGAGCTGGTCGACGCGGCCGACGAAGGTGCGGTGCGTGGCGGGTAGTTGGCGGGGGACCGGCGGTGGTGGGTGCGCGGGCGGTTCGCCTTCCAGGACCTGCTGGTGCAGACCGCGCAGTTGCGGCCCGGGGTCCGTGCCGAGCTCCTCGACCAGCCGGTCGCGGACGAGCCGGTAGTGGCGCAGGGCGTCGGCCTGGCGGCCCGACCGGTACAGCGCGAGGACGAGCTGGCCGGCCAGCCGTTCGTCCAGCGGGTGCCGGTCGGCCAGGTCCGCCAGCACCGGCACGAGCGTGTCGTGGTGTCCCAGGCGCAGCGCGATGTCGTTGCGGTGCAACAAGGTTTGCCACCGCTGTTGCTCCAGCGCGCGGCGCAGCGCGTCCACCCACTCGCCGGTCAACCCGCCCAGCGCCTCACCCCGCCACAGCCCCAGCGCCCGGTCGGCCAGGGCCAGCGCGTCGGGGGCGGCCGCGTCGTGCGCGCGCCCGGCCAGGCGGCGGAACCGGTGCAGGTCCACCCGGTCCTCGTCCACCGGCAGCACGTAACCGGCCGCGGTCCGGTCGATGCGCACGTCCGGGACGTCGGCGAACGCCTGCCGCAGCCGGTAGAGGTAGCCGTAGAGCGTGGTCCGGGCCTTGTTCGGCGGCCGGTCGCCCCACACCCGCTCGACCAGGACGTCCAACGACTGCTGCCGGTTGGGCTCCACCACCAGCGCGGCCAGCACGCACCGCTGCCGCGCGTGCCCCAGCTCGACCCACCTGCCCCCGACCCGCGCGCCCACCTCGCCGAGCAACTGGAACTCCACCGCCATCCGGCACCCCCGGCTAGTGGGGTATCGGGTCGGGTCGGTCGCGGACAAGACCGATCCCAGAACTTCCCCAGATCGCCCGGGAACAATGCGCCGTCCGGCCGAACACGCCGCGCCGCCCCACGCGTGACCGGCGGTGTCGGCGCCGGTTGGCGGCGTTGCGGATCGTGTGGTTCCTCGGCTTGCTCGACGCGCCTCCAGGGCGAACGATGACGACGTGGACCAGCGACTCGGACAGGTGCGCGCGGCCGCGGAGGCCCAGCGGCGGCGGGCCGTCGCGCAACGCGACCACGTCATCGCCCGGTCCGAGCAGTCGTTGGTGGACCTGGAGGTGCGCAAGACCCGCGCCGCGTTGCGGCGGCAGGTGCGGCGCAGGGGCGGGAACGACGCCGCGGTGTTGTTCGACCTCGATTTCCTCGCCGTCGCCGACGAACCCGCCGTCGTGGACACGATCCTCAGGGCCGCGCTCACCGCGACGACCGCGCTGACGTGCGACCTGCAACTGCTCGCCCCCGACGGTGTGCTGCGCATCCGCGCCCAGCACGGGTTCGGCCCCGACTTCCTCGACCACTTCGCCGAGGTCGGCACCGGCTCGCCCACGGCGTGCGGCCTGGCGCTGGCCACCGGCCGACCGGTGGTCGTCACCGACACCGAGCGCAGCCGCGTCTACACCGACCCGGCCGCGGTGGGGCACATGCTCGACGCCGGCAGCCGCGCCCTGGTGTCCCACCCGCTGTGCGATCGCGACGGCGCGGTGCTGGGCGTGTTGTCCTTCCACCACTCCCGCGACGTCCCGCGCGGTGATCTGGCCCTGCTGGCGCTGGGCGCCGGCCGGGCGTTGGCCGGCTGCGGTCACTCCGGGGTGAGCAGGTCGCCTTCGGTGACCGCGGCCAGGGACAGGGTCTTGTAGCCGACCTCGTCGAACAGGACGGTGAGGCGGTCCTGCTCGGTGGACATCACCACGCCCCGGCCCCACTCCTGGTGCCGGACCGCCGTGTTGGCCGGGAAGGTGGCGTCGTCGGGGGCGGGGGAGTCGTCCGGGGCCGTGTCGCAGGTGTCGCAGTTGCCGCACCGCCCGGACCGCTGCCGGCCGAAGTAGCCGAGCAGGAACTGGCGGCGGCAGCCGGTCGTCTCGGCGTAGCCGCGCATCATCTCGATGCGCGACCGGACCAGGCGCTGGTGGGCCTCGCCCAGTTCGACGGCGTCGGCCACGGCCTCCTCGGGGGTGCGGCCGGAGTAGTCCAGGCGTCCGGTGTCGTCGGTGGTGACCGCTCCCGCCTGTTCCAGGAGGTTGACCGCCCTGGTGCGCTGCGCGGTGGAGGTGTCGAGTTCGTCGTCCAGGTCCTCGGGGCGGACGGGGGAGTCGTGGCGGGCGAGGGCGCGCGTGACCTGCCGCAGCGGCTCCAGCGGGGGTTTGGCGGCGGTGAGGAACTTCTGCAGGTGCAGGTCTTCGGGGCGGTAGAACAGGGTGACGGTGGCCGGGTCGCCGTCCCGGCCCGCCCGGCCGACCTGCTGGTAGTAGGAGTCCAGCGAGTCCGGGGCCGAGGCGTGCAGGACGAACCGCACGTCGGGTTTGTCGATGCCCATGCCGAACGCGGAGGTGGCCACGACCACGTCCACGTCGTCGGCGAGGAACCGCCCGTGCACCTGCTCGCGGTCGGCGGCCTTCATGCCCGCGTGGTAGCGCGCGGCCCGCACCCCGGCGTCGGCCAGTTCGGCGGCGTAGCGGTCGGCGTCCTTGCGGCTGGCCACGTACACCAGGCCGCGGCGGGTCGCGGGGTCGGCGGTCAGCTCGCGGACGCGGGCGACGACGGCGGCGCGCTTGTCGGTGTCCTCGGTGAACCGCTCGACCGTCAGGCGCAGGTTGGGCCGGTCGAAGTCGCCGATCACCTCGCGGTGGTCGCGCAGGCCCAGCCGCGTCACGATGTCCTCGCGCACCGGCAGCGCGGCGGTCGCGGTCAGCGCGATCACCCGCGGGTGGCCCAGCCGTTCGACGACCTGGCCCAGGCGCAGGTAGTCGGGCCGGAAGTCGTGGCCCCAGGAGGACACGCAGTGCGCCTCGTCCACCACGAACAACGACACGCCCAGCTCGCCGAGCGCGGCGAGCACGTCGTCCTTGGCCAGCTGCTCGGGCGCGAGGAACAGGTACTCCGCGTCACCCCGGCGCACCGCCCGCCACGCCTGGGTGCGCTCTCCGGCCGCCTGGCTGGAGTTGACCGCCACGGCGTCGGGGACGGCGTTGTCCTCAAGCCCTTCGATCTGGTCGTTCTGGAGGGCGATCAGGGGTGAGACGACCAGGGTCGGGCCGTCCAGCAGCAATGCGGGCACCTGGTAGATGGCCGACTTGCCGGCGCCGGTGGGCAGCACGGCGAGCACGTCGTGCCCGGCCATCACGTGCCGCATGGCGGCCAACTGGTCCTCGTGCAGGTCCGCCCACCCGAACCGCTGCTCGGCGACGCGCTTCAACTCGGCGGTCCGCTCTCGTGCGCTCACCCGAGCCTGATACCCCGGCAGGGGTGCCGGAAACAGCCGCTCTACCGGCTTTCGCCGAACAACCGACCGACGGTGTCGGCGAACCGCCACAGCGTGACCGAGCCGTGCTCGCCCTCGACCGGCGGCAGCAGGCGCACGACCTCCTGGTCGGTGGCCAGCCGGATGCGGTAGCCGGCGGCGTCGTCCCGCTGGCCCGCGCCACCCAGTCGCGTGGTCACCACGACACCGCCCACCCGGCGTTCGTACTGGTTGCTGCCCTGCACCTCGCGGTGGACCAGCTCCGGTTCGTCACCGCGGGCGACGCGCTGGACCAGCGTCACGCCGCTGTAGTCGAGCTCGAAGCCGCCGGCGGAGTGGCGGATCGACGGCGGCCCCGACGGCGGGTGGGGCGGCACGGCGAGCACCCCGCCGGGGGCGTCCACGGCGGCCAGGCGCAGCGCGGCCCGTTCGGCGGTGGTCCGCTCCGGCACGGTCAGACCCGCCCCGACCAGCACCACGGCGACCCCCGCCGCCACGACCCGCGTCACCGGCCACGGGCCCAGCACCGCCGCCACCAGCGCGGCGGGCAGCCCGGCCAGCGGGATCGCCGGCCACAGCGAGCCGGCGCCGAGCGCGGCCACCAGGAACAGGGTCCCGACCGTGCCGCCCACGGTCATCGCCACCGACCAGGCCACGCGCCCCGGCAGCGTCCGGGTCAGCGGGCTCAGGCCCGGGTCCAGCGTCGCCAGCACGAGGAACATCGCGGCGGGCCCGAGCAGCGCCAACGCCGCCGCGAGCGGACTGCTCACCCCGACCGCCAGCGTCACCAGCCACCCGACCAGCACGAACGCCAACACCGCCGTCAACCACACCGCGCCCAGGCGCAGCGCCCGGCGTCCCCCTTGATCACCCACGAGAACCACTGTGGCCGACGCCGGCCGCGCGCGTGCGAGTTTTCCGCCGACATCGCGCCCGCGGCACCGACCCGCCTGCCCGACCGCTGGCCTGATCGCCTGGTGGCCAGGGTCAGCGGAACGCGATCTCACCCGCCGCCGAGCCCGAGTCCAGGCCAAACGGGCACGACGAGACGTCACTGGTCGGCGACCCCTTGGCGGTGACCCGGCGCCCCGGCAGCACCGGGCTGTCGGCGGTGGTGTGACCGGTCAGGACCTGGCCGATGTCGTCGATGACCACGCGGGTGGTGCCGACGGGCTGCCCGGTCCGGCCGTCGCCGTCGTACCAGGTGATCTCCACCGTTCCGCTGACCGCGCCGATGCCCGTGCAGGACGTCTCGGTCCCCGACCCGGTCACGGTCACGCGCGCGGACCTCAGGTTCGGGTGGGTGCCGTCCTGCGAGCCACACCCGTCCAGGGTGCCCGTGCCGGTCGCGTCGATGGTCTTGGGCCGCCAGTTGACGCTCGGCTCGAACCTCAGGTCCACCGCACCACGGCACACCACACCCGCGTCGTCGTCGGACAGACGCGCCCCACGATCGTCGTCCTCGCACGCCACGACCCCGGTGGCGAGGGCGATGGCGGCGAGGGGAACCGTGATGCGGCGGTGTGACCGGGTGGAGTTCATCGCTGCGCTCCTTGGCGTCGAAGGTCGCTACACCGAGCCTGCCCCGATCCGGTTCCACTGTGGACGGGTCATCACCATCCGGGGCCACGATTCCACCCGGCAGGTGTCCAACACTCGGCGGAGGTTGCGGTGTGTCCTCGACACACCCCGCCATCACACG
This sequence comes from Saccharothrix sp. NPDC042600, assembly GCF_040647305.1. NCBI lineage: Bacteria > Bacillati > Actinomycetota > Actinomycetes > Pseudonocardiales > Pseudonocardiaceae > Saccharothrix > Saccharothrix sp. NPDC042600. The sequence goes on from NZ_JBEZBW010000021.1 coordinate 34,200, forward strand.
GATGGGTCAACTGTGATCGCTTGATCATGAGGGTTGCTCACATGTTTACTGCCCCGGCACACCCGTTCGGGTGTACTGGGGCACTTAAGGGAGTACTGTGCGTTACATCATCAAGGCGCTGACGTCGATGGCCCTCGCGCTGGCCGTCATCGTCGGCGTCGGCGCGACGCCCGCGTTCGCGGAGTCGTACACGAGCTACGACATCTACGAGACCAACGGCACGAAGCACGCGCGCGTCTGGGGCACCATCACCTGGAAGTCCTGGAACAGCTTCAACATCGCCAAGGCCAACATCTCCGACCTGGCCTGCGACAACCAGCCGGTGTTCTGGTACATCGACGTGGACTACCGCTGGACCGGCACCAAGCGCTTCCACAACGCCGGGTGCAACACCTCGACCTACTGGTCCAACGTGGGCGCCAGCGACATCGAGGGCATCCGCACCATCGTGATCTACGTGTGCCGTGACACGTTCATCCCGGAGTGCGACAGCAAGGCGTTCAGCAACCCGCTGCGGTGAGCCGAGGGGTGGGGAGGCCCCGCCTCCCCACCTTCTCACAACGGCAGGACGTCGAACGCGTTGGGCAGCCCGAGCCCGTAGTGCAGCTGGTCCTCGACCTTGAGCAGCTCGAACTCCGGCACCCGGTGCAGCTCGTGCACCACCGCGCGCGGAGCGCTGGAACCGGCCTCGTCCAACAGCGCGTTCACCGCCAGCCGCGCGGAACTGTTCGCCGACTCCATGCACGCCGCGTTCAGCGGGGCCCGGACGTAGTCGCCGGCGAGGAAGAGGTTCGGCACGGCCGTGCGGGCGCTGGGCCGCCGGTGCCAGGACCCCACCGGCTGGACGACCAGTTCGTCGGCGTTGGTCGGGTTCGGCCCGCCCAGACCACCGAGCCCCGGGTCCAGGAACCACGCCACCAGCGAGGACTCGTCGAGCACCGGCGCGCCCGCGTCGTTGAGGTGCTGCTTGAGCTGGGCCAGGACCTCCTGGAGGATCTGCTCCTCGGTCAACTGCTTCGCCGGGCGGCCGAACAGCACGCCGGGCGCGTCCCAGTCGGAGATGATGACCGACACGCAGTCCGCGGCGCGGCCGTCGCCGTAGTCGGCCCGGAAGTCGCGCTCCGGCCAGAACGCGGCCTGGCTGATCGAGGACAGCGACCACGGCGTGTGGACGTAGTAGACGTGGCCGTGCGCGAGCGGGGTCGGCCGGTCGAAGTAGAGCATCAACCCGGCCATCCACTGCGTTTCCAGCGTCGCCGCGACACGCAACTGCGGGTCGGCCGCCAGCAGTTCTTCGTTCCACACCTTGCGTGCGTGCTCGACGGGCAGTGCGCAGACGTAGAAGTCCGCCTCGACACCGCCGACCTCGTCCCGGTCGTCCCGCACACGCGCCGACGAGATCCGCCCCCGCTGCAACGTCAGGTCTTCCAGCGCCCACCCGACCCGGACCTGCACCCCTAGATCGCGCAGGTGCCGCTCCCACGGGTCGATCCACGCCTCGTTCGTGGGAAGGTCCAGCACGCGGTCCAACGGCCCGTCCGCGCCGCGCCCGAGCAGGGTGAACAGGATGCGTTCGAACACCAGGCCGGCGGTGTGCGCGCTGGCGTCCTCGGTCCGGGTGGAGGACAGCACGAGCGTGGGCCCGTTGACGAAGATCCGCCGGTAGTCCTCGGACTTCCCCCGTGCCCGCAGGAAGTCCGGCCAGGTCGTGTACTCCCACTGGTTGAGCCGACGATCCTCGCAACTGGTCAGGTACACCATCATGCGCTGCGCGAACACCGCCGCCTCGTGCGGCGGCAGGTGGAACGCGGTCTCGACAGCGGCCCGCACCTGCCGCAGCAGCACGTCCGGTGCCAACTGCGGCAACAACCCGCCGGGCAACACCATCGGGACGCGCAGGTCCTCCCGCCCGCCGGAGAACGACGCCAGCATCTCGGTCGCCGTGACCAGGTTGTCGTGCACGCCGCGCCCGTTGCCGGGGAACGGAATCCGCCGCAACGTGTCCGGGAGGTCGCGGTAGAAACCGAAGAAGATCCGGAACCCGTGCTCCGCCGGCAGGTCCCGCCGCCCGCCGACCCCGGTCCCCGGCACCGGCATGCTCCGGCACTTGCCGCCCAACGCCCGCCGCTCGTACAAGGTGACCGAGAACCCGCGCTCAGCCAACTCGTGCGCCGCGGTCATCCCCGCGACCCCGCCCCCGAACACCGCCACCGAGCCGGTGGTCCCGGAAGCCGCCCCGGGCAACGCCACCTCCGCCAACCCGGCCCCGGCACCGGCCAGGAAGACCCGCCGACTGACCCCACCCACAGCCACGCGCCTCCCTCACCACACCCACCACCCGACGCGGCACCGTAACCCCCGACCCACCCCCTTCCGGCCGCGACAACCGGTGCCGGCACCCCGACGGAGCAGACGAACCACCCGTTCGTGCCGCCGCCCGCTCGCACGGTGATCGACCGCACGGTGATCGACCGCGACCGGTCGGACGGCAGCGGTGTGAAAGGGTGTGGACTCGTGGTGGAGTCCGGGGTCTCCCGGCGAAGCGGATGCGGAGAGAGTGCTCGTGGTCGAGATCGTCGCTGGTGTGTCGCGCACGTTCAACGAATTCCTGTTGCTGCCCAACCGGACCACGGCGGACTGCACGCCCGCGAAGGTCGATCTGGGCACCGGGCTCGTGCGGCACCCGGTGGGCGAGGCGGCGGCGATCCGGTTGTCGGTGCCGTTCACCTCGGCGATCATGCAGGCGGTCAGCTCGCCGCGGCTCGCCGTGGCGCTGGCCCGGTCCGGCGGGCTGAGCTTTCTGCACCACAACCAGTCCGTGGACGCCCAGGCCGACGCCGTGCGGTTCGTGAAGAACTTCAAGGCCGGGTTCGTGGTCAGCGACACCACGGTCCGCCCGACCGACCCGCTGCGCCACCTCGTCGCCCTGATGAAGGCCACCGGGCACAACACCGCCGCGGTCACCGAGGACGGTTCGCCGCACGGCCGGTTCGTCGGCCTGGTCACCTCGCGCGACTTCCACGTCGACCGCCACGACCTGGACCTCCCGGTCGCCGACCGGATGCGCCCGGCCGACGCGCTGGTGTGCGGCAAGGACGGCATCACCCTGTCCGAGGCCAACACCCTGCTGTGGGAGGAGCGCCTGGACTGCCTGCCGGTCGTGGACGGCGCCGGCCACCTGCAGCACCTGGTGTTCCGGTCGGACTACGCCGAGCACAAGCAGTTCCCCGGCGCGGTGACCGACGCGGCGAAGCGGTTCCGGGTCGGGGCCGGGGTCAACACCCACGACTACCGCGAGCGGGTGCCGGCGCTGGTCGCCGCCGGGGTGGACGTGCTGTGCCTGGACTCCTCCGACGGCTACAGCGACTGGCAGGCCGAGGCGCTGCGCTGGGTGAAGCGGGAGTTCCCCGGCGTGCCGATCGGCGGCGGCAACGTCGTGGACGGCGAGGCGTTCCGGTTCCTGGCCGACGCCGGCGCGGACTTCGTCAAGGTCGGCATCGGCGGCGGGTCGATCTGCATCACCCGCGACCAGAAGGGCATCGGGCGCGGCCAGGCCAGCGCGGTCATGGACGTCGCCCAAGCCCGTGACGCCTACGCGCAGAGCACCGGCGAGTACGTGCCGATCTGCTCCGACGGCGGCCTGCTGCACGACTACCACATGGCGCTGGCCCTGGCGATGGGCGCGGACTTCGTGATGATGGGCCGCTACTTCGCGCGGTTCGACCAGTCGCCGGGCAAGAAGGTGCGCATCGGCGGCTCGGTGTTCAAGGAGTACTGGGGCGAGGGCTCCAGCCGTGCGCGCAACTGGCAGCGCTACGACCAGGGCGAGGACAAGCTGCACTTCGAGGAGGGCGTCGACGGCTACGTGCCCTACGTCGGCGACCTGGGCGACGCCCTGGCCCTGACCGTCGCCAAGATCAAGGCGACGATGGCCTCCTGCGGCGCGGCGACCATCCCGACCTTCCAGGCCACCGCCCGCGTGACCCTGGTGTCCGAGCAGAGCTACCAGGAGAACGCCGCCGCGGTGGCCGTCCGCGACACCGCCGACACCACCCTCGACTGACCCGCGCCCGAGTTCACCCGTTCCGCCTGGCGTCCACGCTCGCTGTGGCCTCGACGTTGACGACCACCCGGTCGCCGGCGACGACACATCGCCGCGCCCCCGGTAACCGGGCGGGTCGTCACCGGCGAGGGGAGTGCCGCGCCGCGAGCCGGGTCAGCGCGAGGGCCGCGACCAGTAGGCCGAAGTCGCGCAGCGCCACGTCGTAGTAGCCCGGCAGGGTGAGCAGGTTGACGATGATCCCGGTCAGCCAGGCCGCGACGAGCAGGCCGCCGAACCGCGGCGCCACCGCGACCACCACGCCCGCCACCACCTCGACCACGCCCACCGCGTACATCGCCTGGCCGGCGGTGCCCGGCACGATCCCGTCGATCCACGGGGCCAGGTACACCGGCCAGTCGACGAGCAGGTTGGCGAACTTGTCGAGGCCGAACAGCACGGGCGCGACGGTGAACACCGTGCGCAGGGCGAAGAACGCCTGGTAGGCGGGGTCGGACCGGAGCGGGTGGGTCCGGGCTCGCGCCACGTCGGTTGCCATGTCTCCTCCTTCTAACGACAACGTGCGTCAACGTTAGAAGGGTCCACGCTGTAACGTCAATACAAGTTGATTTTAGAAAGTGCGCGGCGGCGTCCCAGAGTGTGGACGGTCGTTTCGGCGGTCCGGTCATGGGGCACTTGATGTCCGAGCCGCCCCCACGACCGGAGGGATGACTGTGTCACGGTCGGTGAGCGAGAACGTGTTGGCCGGGCGCTACCGCCTCGACGAGCGGATCGGCGGCGGCCGGACGGCCGAGGTCCACCGCGGCTGGGACACGCTGCTCAAGCGGCACGTCGCGGTCAAGGTGTTCCCCGCCGCGCCGGACGCCGAGACGGCCCGCCGGTTCGACGACGAGGTGCGCACGCTGGCCGCCCTGTCCCACCCCGGGCTGGTCGCGGTCTACGACGCCGACACCGACGCCGGCCGGCCGTTCGTGGTGATGCAGCTGGTCGAGGGCCACACCCTGCGCGAGGAGATCGACCGCGGCCCGATGCCGCCGGACCGGGTGCGCCGCGTGGGCGCGGACGTCGCCGCGGCCCTGGCCCACGCCTACGAGCACGGCGTGGTCAACCGCGAGATCAAGCCGTCGAACATCCTGCTCGACGACAAGGGCGACGCCCACCTGGCGCCCGAGCAGGGGACGGGCCCCGAGGTGGACGTCCACGCCCTGGGCCTGGTCCTGCTGGACTGCCTGACCGGCGGACGCGACCGGACCGCGCTGCCCGAGCACGTCCCCGCCGACCTGCGCGACCTGCTGGCCAGGATGACCGCCCCACCGCCCGCCGACCGCCCCACGCCACGCGAATGCGCACTCGCCCTGTCCACCGCGCCCGCTCCCGCGAGGCCGGTTCCCGCGCGGCCCATTCCGGCCGACTCCCCGACGATCGACACGGTGGTCATCCCCAAGCAGCGCACGGTGTGGAAGACCCTGGCCGGCTCGACGGTCGCCCTCCTGGCGGCGATGGCCGTCACCACCGCGCTCAACTCCACCCCGGCCTCGACGGGCAACGACCCGGCCGCCCCACCCGCGGCCCCCGAACCCGCCGCGCAGCCCACCTCCGGTTCCCCGGATCCCGAAGCCGGCCAACCGCAACCCCCGGCCGTCGCGGTCCTGGCCCCGCAGAAGACCACCTCCGACGCGCCCCGCCCCACCACGGACGACCCCACCACGTCGCTCCAGACCACCCCGCAACCCACCTCGGCCCAGCCGACGGGGCAGGACCCGGTCACCACCACCCCAGACGCCCCCACGACCGAACCCGAGCCGACCACCACACCGGCGCCCACCACCGAAAGCAGCATCGACGCGACCGAGGACCCCACCACCCAGCCCTGACCCGTCGAAAGTCCGGCCGAACGACGCACGGCGGCAGCCACCGGTCATGCGTAGACGACGACGTAGGTCAGGACGATGATCAGCAGGTAGGTGGGGTAGCCGACCCGAGCTGCCACCGCGAGTCGCCGCTCGGTCTCGCCGCGCCCGCGGGAGACGAGGCGTTTGCGGAGCATCGCGACCAGGACGCAGATCGAGGCCAACAGGATGAAGGCGTAGTAGCCCCACTCCAAGGCGACCGTGTAGCTCACGGACGGCAGTTGCGAGGTCACGTTGTTGAGCAGCACGGCGGTGCTCAGGATCGCGGTCACGCCCATCGACACCGGAGCCGCGCCGTCCGTCGCCTTGAAGAACAGGGACAGGTAGGTGACACCGATCAGCAGGACCAACGGGAAGAGGTTCTTGATCAGGAACGGCAACAGGTCGCGCGCGATGTCGATCTCGGCGACGTACTGGCTGTAGTACAGACCGGTGGCGGCACTGCTGGTGATGCTCTCGCCCAGGGCGTCGCTGCTCCCCACGGTGCTCTGGGCGAACCGGACGGAGGTGGCGTGCCAGTTCGGCACGTCGTCGATCCCGGCCTCGCCGTCGGCGCCGCTGCGCAGGTAGTCCTCCGGGCGCTGGCCGAGGATCTCCTTGTCGGTGACGTAGACGACGTGGTCGGCCGTGTGCACGCGGTTCTGCACGCCGATCCGGAGTTGCTGGTGGTCGAAGGGGAAGCTGCGGAACTCCAGCCCGTCCTTGAAGCGGTCGGCGACGCGGTAGAGCCGGTAGGTCCGGCCGTTCTCGGTGAGGTCCCGCAACGGCGTGCCCGGTGTGAGGTCGGCCTTCACGGCGTTGACGAAGTGCACGTCGGAGGCCCTGTGGTCGCCGGTGTACTTCAGCCACAGGAAGAAGTCGGCGAAGTACGTGCCGTCCCGGGTGTCCAGATCGCGGATCTGGTTGAGGTTGATCCCGGTGGCGACCACCTGCCGGCGCGCCAGGTAGCGGTCCCCCACGGCGATGACCTCGCCACTGGCCAACCCCTCCCGCAGCGCCTTCGGCGAGGGCGGGTCGTAGATGGCCAGTTGGACCGGCGCCGACACCAGCCGGGCGCCGTCGCTGGTCACGAACGACACCGCCATCTGGGCCGAACCCGCGGCGGAGAAGTACAGCGGCCCCAGCAGCGCCGGGAACGCGTTCTTCTTGTCCTTCAACGTCGCCAGCCCGTCCCGCAGCTTGCGTCGGTCCTGCGCCCGGTGCTCCTCGTCGAAGGAAGGGCCGCTGCGGCGTAAAGCGTGCAGACCGACGTTGAACGCCTGTCGCGCCGTCGCCGCGGTCCACAGGGGGCGAACGCCGAAGCGTTGTTCGTAAGCCTGTGACCAAACCAGCGCCGGCCCCGACAGCGAGTCCAGCGCCAGCGGTGTCCCCAGGTGGAGGTCGGTGGTGTACCGGCCGGGGCTGCCCTGTTGCCGCTCGTCGCGCATCAGCGCGTCGTGCAGGGAGTCCGTGCCCATGGAGGCGGTGCCCAGGATCGGCGCGGTGAAGCCCGCGTCCCGCAGCCGCTTGACCATGGCCAGCCCGCGTTTCTCGGTCATGGCCAGGACCGCGGTGCCCGGCGGCGAGGCGGTCAACTGGCGCACCGCGGTGTCCAGGGACGCGTCGTCGGTGACCGGGAACGCGGTTGCTGCGCCGCTGAAGCCGCTCCGGAAGTTGTCGAGGATGGACTGGCCGTACTCGTCGGCGTCGTGCACGACGGCTGCCGTGGCCGCGCCCAGCACGTTCGACGCGTAGACGGCGAGGAAGTCGCTCTGTGTCCGGTTGCCGAAGACGCTCCGGAAGTACCACTCGCTCTCGTCGGTCAGGCGCGGCGACGCCGCCGACGGTGTGATCGCGGGAATCCCGGCCTTCTTGTAGATCGGTTGTGCGGCCAGGGCGGTGGTGCTGGTGCCGTGCCCGACAACGAACACCACCCTGCCCTCGCGCGCGATCTCCTCGGCGATGGCCGCGGCGCGATCGGGTTGTCCACCGTCGTCGTACACGAGCAGTTCGACCGGACGTCCGTCGACACCTCCCTCCCGGTTCACCAGGTCAACCTGCATCCGCAGGCTGTTCTCCATGTGCGCGGACGCCTCCGCGAGGTCACCGGTCAGTCCCGTCACCAGCGCCACGTGGACGTGTGGTCCGCCCGCCCCGCCCCGCGCCGCCCAGGCGCCGGCCAAGCCGATCACCAGCAGCACCACCAGACCCGTCGCCGCCCACGCCCACACGCCGAGCCTCCGGCGCGCCGGTGGGGCGTCCGGGCGCGGCGGATCGACCAGGTCCGCGATCTCGACCGGCGGCTTCGTCCCCACGGACCCGAGTGCGGCGCGCGCACGCGCCGTCGCCGGGTCCGCGACCAGGGCCGCCGCCCGGTCCAGGCAGAACCGCTTCTCGGCCGGATCCTCGACCAGTTCCGCCAGCCACCGCCAGGCCGGCTCGTAGTCCGCGTCCTTGCCCAGGGCGAGCCCGAGCAGCTCACGCGCCCGTGCGGGGTCCGACTCGCGAACTCTCAGCGCGGCGTGGGTGAGCCCCGACGCCGTGGTGGGCACATCCGACACAAGCCCCACCTTCCGATCGACTCCGAAGGAAAGTGCGTACCGCGACCAAAAACACTAGAGACGCGCGAAGATCGGCATAACTACACGATCGACTGAGACGATTTCCGGTCGTGACTTCATGATCGCCGCCCGCCGGCAGGGTGGTGATCGGTCGGAGCGCGGTGGTTTTCGGGCGTGGGTCACGCTGCGAAGGTCGGATCCTCCGATTTTCGCGCCTGTCGGGCGTTCGAAGCTCTCGTTCGCCTGGACATCCGCTCCACGGGTGACCGCGCGTCGCCGCATCGTCAATCTGTTGAGGGAGTTTCGATTCGCGGCGCTTTGAGTAGCGTGTCGGAGCGGGTGCGAATCCGCATCTCCTTGTCGAGGAGGAAAAATGATCCTGCAACGCTTGGCCGTGGCGTCCTGCGCGGCGCTGCTGACTCTCGGACTCGGCGGCGTCGCCGAGGCGACGTCGTCCGACGGGTACGACCTCAAGTTCGACGTCACCGAGACGTACGTCAGCTACAGCGAAGGGGTCGTGACGCTGAGCGGGACATACCGATGTCCCGCGGAGGACGAGAACACGTTGATCATGACCGCGGTAGACCAGGGCGGCGCGTACGGGGCCGCCGCGCAGCTGAAACCGTGCACTGGCAACGAGACGAACTGGCGCATGGACGTCTACCAGGGCTCGACCGAGCCGTTCGCCGCGGGCGAGGCGGACGTGGTGGTCGGCATCATGCACCCCGAGGGCAAACACATGGAGAGCCAGCGCCACACGATCGAACTGCCCGGCGCGCGACTCGGCTGACCCGGAACCACCCCCGTCCGGGCTTCCGCCCCTTCCGGGGCGCGGGCGGTTGATCACTTCGCCGGCCGCACCGACCTGGCAACCCTGCTTGCCGGGTCGGCTCCGGGAGTTCGTCTCCGTCGAACGCCGGGGCGATCGGGGTTCCGGTCAGAGCCCGATCACATGGCGTGCCGGAGCGACGTACTGGTCGTGCAGCCACCGGGCGAGCGAGGTCGTGCCGGTATCGACACGGGCCCGGCCGGACGCCTGCGGGTGTCCGCTCACCGCGACCAGAGGACGGGACGCGCCCGGCACCGGCGTATCGACCGCGACGGGCACGAAGGCGGACATCGGCGCGGTCGCCGCGGGTCCGACACCGTCACCGATCCGCGCCGTGGCCACGAGGTCTCCGCCGAGCAGCCCGGGAGAGGTCTCCAGTCGAACGGCGGCTCCCGAGTGGATGCGCGACGTGACAACACCGTCGGGAACCACCAGGTAGGTGCCGGCGGGGCCGCTGGTGTACCCGACATCGACATGGGTGGGGACGCGAACCGTCCACAACACGCTGGCCACTCCCGCGACGAGGAGCACCAGCACCAGCACAGCGCGCCGGGGTGAGGCTCCGGCGCGCTTCGCCTCGTTCCAGACGCGCCAGGCGCCGATCACCAGGCGCAGCACCAAGAAGGCGATGAGCCCGCAGGCGAGGACGGCGCCCACGCGGCCGAGTCCGGGCAGAACCGCGGCCCACAGCACCGCCACCGTCGCCACGACGTAGACGGGGAACACCAAGCACCCCACGCCGAACGGAACGCCCCACAGCGGCAACTGGTGCGTGTAGCGACCCCCGAGCAATAGCCGGGCGGTGGCGCGTCGGGCGTCGGTCATCGCCTTGGCGCGCAGGTTGGGCACGTCCAGGTGGGTCATCAGCGCGAGGTAGCCGTCCAGTTTGAGGAACGGCACGAGGTTGAGCGCGCAGCGCGCCGCGCAGGCCACGGTGAACAGCAGCACGGTGTCGGCCTGCGGGCCGGGTGGGATCAGCAGCGACACCGCCGCGCAGGTGCCGGCCAGGGTGGTGTCCGCGCCGATCCCGGCCAGGGCGATGGCCACTCGTTGGCTGCGGTGCGGTAGCCGCCAACCGTCGGAGACGTCGCAGTAGAACGCCGGAGCGAGGTAGAAGAGCATGACACCGAGCCGGCGTGGCCGTCCACCGTGGGCGGTCAGGACGGCGGCGTGCGCCAACTCGTGCAGTCCGCCACTGGCCAGGAGGGCCGCGGCGATCACCACGGCGGAGATCGGCGGTAGCGGGGTGTGCGACAGCCGGACGAGGTCGGCACCACGGACGACCAGGACGACGATGGCGGCAGCGGCGGAGGCGACCACGACGGCCTGCGCCGCACGACCGGTGAGCAGGCGCAACGCGGGGCGCGCCGGTGCCAACAGGCGGCTCGGGTCCAACAACCGCAATTGCACGACAAAGGGTGGCGTGACGGTCAGCCTGGGTGGTGGCGGGGCCGGGGCGCGTCCGTCGTCCAGCAGGCCCAGCCCGGCGAAGGTGGACAGCGTGGCGTCGACCCGGTCGCGCGTCCAGGGGGCGCCGAGATCCCGGGCGAGGTCAGCGGCCGTGCGCCGGCCGTCCAGCCGGGTCAGCAGCGCCGCGGCGTCCACGCCCAGCCGGAGGTAGCGGTTCTCCCCGTGCTGGACGGTCCACGGACCGTCTCCGGCGGGTGGGTGGACGACGACGTCCGCGGCCCGCGCGGGGCGCTCGGGCAGGGGATCGGCGACCGGGTGGACGGGCTGCTCGGCGGGCATCGGTTGCTCCTGGTCGCGGCGGTTCGGGCCGGAGGGTGGTCGGGCACCACCTGTGCCCGACCACCGGCGCGCGTCAGGTGCTGAGGGACCAGCCCGTCGCGACGGCACCCGCGACGAGCGCGCCGTTGCCGAAGCCGCTGCTGAAGTCGCCCCAGCTCCAGTCGGGCGCGTCCATCCGTTCCAACTCTTCGACGGTGACGTCCAGCGACGCCGGTCCGTCCACGGTTCTCGTGTCCATCGGGGTCCTTCCCGTCTGACAGGTCGTTTGGGTCAGGTCCAGTTGTTGTAGGCGTAGCTGGCCCCGGCACCGAGGGCGAGCCCGCCCCCGACAGTCGCGAAGCCGGTGGCGAAGCCGCTCCAGTAGGAGGCGCCGTCGGTCGTCGGGGCGTCCAGGGGTTCCAGTTCCTCGACGTCCAGGGCGAGCGGCGGTGGTGACGTGTCCTTGTCGGGCATGGTCGAACTCCGTTCGGTCAGAGTGCTTGCGGTGTGCCGTCATTCGAGTCGTGCACCACCTCCTTCCCCGGTGACGTGCCGGGATCGAGGCACTGGGTCAGGAGGGCGTGGATGTCGTGCGTCGTGACGTCGGGCAGCATCGGCAACCGGCCGCCCCACGCCGTGACGGTGCGGGCGGCGACCCGGGCCGCGATGGCGTCGGTCCCGGGGATGCGCGAGGTGATCCGCCAGTGGTCGAGCAGCAGGCGGATGCCCGCGCCCGGATCGCGGCCCAGTGGAACCGGCGCGGCTCGACGGATGGCCTCCCAGGCGACGAGCAGCCTCCCCGCGTCGCCGAAGCGCTGGTCACCGGCCAGGACGCGCTGCCACAGGTTGGGCAGGAGGCAGGCGGTGGCGACCATCTTCCGCACCGCGGCCACTGTGGACAGTTCGTTGGCGATGTACCAGTGCTTGACCGCGTACGGGTGGCGACCGGCCGCGCACCAGCCGACATGGCTCAACGCGCTGAGTTGCGCGGCGAGCAGTCTGGTGGGGGCGGCGCGATCACCGGAGGCCACGCGGTAGCCGAGCGCGGTCGCCGCGCCGATCACGGCCAGTGCCTCCACGTCGGCGACGGGCGACGGCTCCGGTGATCCCACCAGCGGGCCGACGGCCCGTAGCAGCGTTTCCAGGACACCTTCCCGCACCAGGTGTGGCGGCAGGGAGCGTGTGAAGTCCGGATCGAGCACCGCGGTGTCGGCACGCAGGTGCTCCCCGACGACGAGGCGCCTGCCGTGCGGCGTGTCCAGGCACGCCACCGCGCTGACCTCGCTGCCGGTGCCCACGGTTGTGGGCACCAACACCCTGCGCAACGGCTCGCCGTGCGGTGTCGGCAACGCCACCACACCCGCCCTGGCGGAGCCGGTGCGCAGCACGGCCCGCACGGACGGTTCGGTGACCACGGCGGCGGCGAGCTTGGCGAGGTCGAGAAGGCGGCCACCGCCGACCGCCACGACCGTGTCCGGCCGCTGTTCGGCGAGCCACGACGCCAGTTCCACCACGGTGTCGAAGTTCGCCTTCGTGGAGTCCACCGCGGACTCTGCGACCGGCTGCGCGACGGCGTGCACACGGTCCAGGAGTTGCGGGGCGCTCTGCCGCGTCGCGTACTGGAAGCCCGCGTCGAGCAGCAGCACGACCCGTCCGCGCAGCACTCCGTCGGAGTTCACGGCCTCCCACGCGTCGCTGCCGTGGACCACCGTGGTCCCGACCCTCCAGCGGGTGATCACCGGACCAGCACCTCGGCCGCGCGGTCGAGCCCCTTGCGGACGCACTGCTCCAGCTCGGCGACCTCGCCGACGCCGTAGGTCAACGCCGGGACGAGTTGCACGGCGCTGGGGCCGGGCTGGACCAGGGCTCCTTCCCCCGCGATCTCCGTGACGACCCGAGCCACCTGGTCGGCGTCCAGGTGACCGTCGGTGCCGCGCAACAGCAGCGCGCGGAAGCAGCCGGTGCCGCGGTGACCCTCGACCAGCGGGTGGTCCGCCAGGCCTTCGGCCAATGCCGTGAGTTCGGCGCTGAGCCGCGAGGCGAGTCCGAGAGCGTCCAGGCGGTCGGTCTCCGCGAGGGTGGCCAGGATGGCGGCGCAGGTGCTCGGGGTCCCCGCCTGGGTTTCCCCGTGCACCAGCACCGCGTCCGCCGCGGCCACGGTGGAGCTGATGGCGTGGGACACCATGACCGCCGCCGCACCGCACGTGCCGTTGGTCAACCCCTTCGACGTGATGACCATGTCCGGTCGGAACGGCCAGCCCTGCGACGCGAACAGCCTCCCGGTCCGGCCGAACCCGGTCGCCACCTCGTCGGCGACCAGCAGGAACCCGTGCTCCCGGCGGAGTCGGTCCAGCTCGGACAGGAAGGCGGACGTGAGCACGTGCGCGCCCGATCCCAGCACGGGCTCGACCACCACGGCCGCGATCCGATCCGCTTCCCGGCGCAGCAGGGTCCGCAGTCCGGCGCCGTCGTCGTCGTGCGCCACGTGCCGGACCAATCGCCGGTCCACGCCGTAGCGGTCCTGGCCCAGCCGCTCGCCGGTCAGGGCGAACGCGCCGTAGGTCATGCCGTGGTAGCTGCCGCGAAGGCCGACGACCACCCGCCGACCGGGCTCCCCGCGCAGTGCCCAGTACAGGCGCGCGACCTTTTGCGCGAGGTCGTTGGCGGCACTGCCGGAGGTCGAGAACAGCACCTTGCCCAACCCGTCCGGGTCGCAGGCATCGAGCAGGGCGCGGGCGGCGGTCACCGCGGGCACGTGGCCGGCGCGGAACAGCGTGAGGTAGGAGGCCTCCAGCAAGGCCCGCGCCACGGCTTCGGCCACGGCCCGGTTGCCGTACCCGAGGTTGACGTTCCACAGGCCGCTGGTCGCGCACAACGCCCACCGGCCGTCGGCGAATCTCACGCGCGTTCCCTCTGCCGCCACGGCCATCCGTTCCGGCCGGCCGTGTTCGCTCGGCGGGGTGAGGAACTCCCACAGCGGGTAGGGGTCACGCATGACCCACCTCGACCGGAAGGGTCATCCCCGCCGCCCGCAGCCCGGCGGCCACGGAGGTGACGGCGGCGCGAGCGGTCGCCTCGGGCAACCGCCACCAGTCGGCGGCCCGATCCAGCACCGCGGCCGGGGATTCGGCGGTCTGGCAGAGTTCCACGACTCGTGCCGCGTCGGGCGTCACCCTCACCACCCGACCACTCGTCCCGTCCACGACGAGGAATTGGCCCTGCGACGACACCAACACCGGCGCGTCCGGACGCTCGTGCGCACCGGCGAGGCCGGGAAGCAGCCGGAAACCGAAGCCGGACACCCGCACCGGCCCACGTCGGACCCGCCGCACTCGACGCAGCACCGCGAGCACCGCGATGTACCGCCCGAGCCACGGGCGTGCGCGCACCGCGTCGGCGAACACGTCATCCGCCACGACACCCGCCAAGCAGATTTCACGCCCCGCCACACCGTTGACGGTCCCCGCCGCCCGTTCGACCGTCGCGCCACCCGGTGCCGGGCGCAGCCGTCCCGCGGCGTCGACGTGCAAGCGCCCCAACCGTTCGGCGACGCAGCGGTGGCCGCCACCGAGCGCGCACAGGTCGCCGAGCACCACCGGCTCGTCCAGCAGGAACGCGGGGAACACCCCCTCCGAGCGCGCCAGGTCGGCGTCCTCGACGAAGGCCGCCCAGTCCTCTCCGGACGTGACTCGCACCAGCGTCGGACCCGCGACGAGTCGGAACGCGGCGCTGCGGTAGTCCACGAGGGTCAGCGCGAAACCGCCGTCCAACCGCAGTTCGTCCCCGGGTTCGACCAGCGCGCCGTCATAGGGCACCACCGACGCCGGCCCGACGACGTGAACCCCCGAACCTCGCGGCGCGAACACCACGTCCGCCGCGCTCAAGCGCATCTCGTCGCCGAGCGCCGCGCCCTCGACGAACACGTCACGCCCCATGTCGCCGGGCGCGTAGACACCGGTCGCCCAGCGCAACAGCCTTTCCACGACCATCAGCCCCGCACCACCCCGACACCGGAGCGGCACACGACGTGGTCGCTCACCACCGACTGACACACCGCGACCTCCGCTGTGCCCACGGCAGAACCGGAGCCCTGCCTCCGGTCACACCGTCCCACCGCTTCAAACCCGCGGCCAGACATCTCACCCTGACGAGTGCTCGGTCTGTTCGTGGAGCGAATCCGGTGGTGTCGAACGATTGTGCCGTCCCGCCGGTCACGAAGAGTCATCCGCCTGCCGCACGCGCACGATGCCCTACCTCTTGCAGGTGGACACCGCTGCTCTGTAGGACGACTTCCATCCCGATCTGCGCCTGTGGTGGGCCATGCTCGGTCCGGTGCGTTGCCGACCAAAGGCGGCGATTACCGTTGAGTGCCAGGAGAAGATGATGATGAGACATCAGATGTCCAGAGCGATCGCGACCGTGGTGGCCGTGGCGGCGTTGAGCGCGGGATTCCTGACCGGAACGTCCTCGATAGCGTCGGCCGAAACCGACGACAGGTTCGTTCCTGGCTGGCTGTGCGTGCTCGAAGGTGGGCAGGTGCTCACGTTGCCCAGCAACCCGCCGCAATTCCTGTGCAGCGGCGGCGATTTCGGCGATCACCGCACGAACGCTGACAAGGGCATTCCGAAGTGGCTCTGCGAGCTCGGAGGCGGCGACATCCTCATCCAGCCCTCCGACCCACCACAAAGGACCTGCACCGGCGGGGATTACACCGAGAAGCCCGTGGACAAGGATGCGGCGGCTCTGCCCAAGTGGGTGTGCGAGGAGGCAGGCGGAGTGGTGATCATCATGCCCAGCAACCCGCCTCAGGCTTCCTGCGCGGGACCTGACTACGACGAGTGGACGGTCGCTGTCTGAGAACGATCACGTGGTCGTACCCGGCCGTCAGGCTTGCAAGGCATGGGAGTTCGGCGCCGGGTCGAGCGGTCCGACCCGGCGCCTGACTCGGTGCGCGATGCTTGGCCTGGGTTCAGAACACCGACAGCCCGGTGAGGGTGGTGAACCGGTCCAGCGCGTCCACGCCGGCGACGGAGTTGCCGTGCCGGTCCAGCGCCGGGCTCCACACGCACAGCGTGCACCGCCCGGGCACGACCGCCAGGATCCCGCCCCCGACACCGCTCTTGCCCGGCAATCCCACCCGGAACGCGAACTCGCCCGCCGCGTCGTACGCCCCGCACGTCAACATGATCGAGTTGATCCGTTTCGCCGCACTGCGGTCCAGCAACCGCGACCCGTCGCCGCGCAGACCGTGCCGCGCCAGGAACAGTCCCGCGGCGGCCAGGTCACGGCAGCTCATCGCGATCGAGCACTGCCAGAAGTAGTGCTCCAACACGTGCGCGACCGGGTTCTCCAGGTTGCCGTAACTGGCCATGAAGTGCGCGAGCGCCGCGTTGCGATCACCCCGCGCCGCCTCCGACCGCGCCACGTCGGCGTCGAAGTCGATCGCCGGGTTGCCGCTCTCGGCACGCAACAACTCCAACACCGCACCCCGCGCGTCCCCGGTCAGCGTCAACAGCCGATCGGTCACCACCAGCGCACCGGCGTTGATGAACGGGTTGCGCGGAATCCCGTCCTCGTGCTCCAACTGCACCAACGAGTTGAACGGATTCCCCGACGGCTCCCGCCCCACCCGAGCCCACAACGAGTCACCACCGGCCAACGCCAGCGCCAACGAGAACACCTTCGACACGCTCTGGATCGAGAACGGCACCTCCCAATCCCCAACCCCGAGCACCTCACCGTCCACCCCCGCGACGGCAAACCCGAACGCCCCCGGATCCACCCCGGACAACGCGGGGATGTAATCCGCCACCCGCCCCACGACACCCGCCCGCGGCCCAACCTCCTCAGCGATCCCCCGCAACACCGACAACAACCGCCGCGCCTCGCCGGCCGCCACATCCTCGATCGTCACGACTGCTCCCGGTGGTGTCCGCACGCCTCGCTTTTCTCGGCGGGCGATCCTCGCATGGGCCGGAGCGCGGGCTGTGTTCGGATCCGTCAGCAGGTCCAACCTGACGCTTGAACAGCGCGAACCGTCCGAAGCTGTTCACAGTTCCTCTTCCTACAGCTGCGCGAGCGAAGTGGACCGATGCGCAACATCACCACAGTCGCTCAGCGCGCGGCGGACGTCCCACCTGATCGAGTAACGGGTCGAACTCCACGTCGGTGTCCACGACCTGGCTTCGGCCGGCAGCGGCCAGGACGAGGTCGAACACCATTACTCCGTCCCGCACTGCCAGCCGTGTTCGTGGAAGTGGATTCCGTTGTGGGAGTTGGTGATCGCGGCGCTGATGAAGTCCAAGGCGTCCTCGGGCAGGTCGTCCGGGTCTGCCCACACCAACTCGGTGCACTTGTGGGGTTCGCGGATGGTCGGCGTGCCGGTCCAGATGCGGACCACGAAGAAGATGTCCACACGGGGTTCGAGGGAGAGCCGGAACATCGTGCCGGCCGGTTCCAGTGCGTCACCGTCGATGCGGATGCCGAGTTCTTCGGCGGTCTCGCGGATCGCGCAGGCTGTGGGGGTTTCGCCGAGGTCGACGTGCCCGGCGGGGAGACCGAGTTGCCCATCGGCGTAGCCGGATCCGGCGCGGCGCATGAGCAGGATCCGGTTGTCGTCACGGGTGAGCAGGACGTGCACGGCGACCGGATACCGGTCGTGTTTCGTGTCGAACACGTAGGACCGCCCGGCCCGCTCGGAGTTGTGGGTGGGCCGGGTCGTCCGGGTCATGATCACCTCGGTGGGATGCGTTCAGAGCGCTTTGGGCTGGGTCCGGCGGGAGCCGTCGACGTAGACGGTAGTGCCCTTGCAACCGGCTTCCCACGCGGCCACGTACGTGTCGAGGACCTGGGTCGGTGTTGCCGTGGCGGGCAGGTTCACGGTCTTGGAGACCGCATCATCGACGCAAGTCTGGACGGCAGCGGCCATCGCGAGGTGCCCGTCGGGGCTGATCCGGGTGGCGGTGGCGAGCAGAGCGCGCAGGTAGGGCGAGATGTCCGCTTTGTCGGGTAGGCGGCCGTGGATGGTGGCGTGGCCGATCAGGTCGTGGCGGCCGGCGGCGTGCAGGGCGGCGCCGGCGGCGGGGTGGAGCCGGTCGGGCAGGTGCGGGTCGGTGAGCCGGAACAGCGGCTCGATGCCGGTGGAGGCCGCGACGACGGGCGCGCTTCGACCGGTGGGCGGCAGTGCGATGGTCGAGGCGTTGCGCAGCATCCCGCCGGCGGCGATCTCGCGTGCGAGAGCGGCCCACTCCCTGGGGGTGACGGTGCTGGTCGGGACGGCCGCGAAGCGGACGAGGAAGGTCGGGTCGGCGTAACGGGACAGCCCGGACGCGACGGCGGGTGCGGCACCGCGGGCGCGCGCGAGGTGCACCGAAGCGCGCTTGGAGGTGTAGCTGACGAACGCGAGCACGTCCTGCGCCAGCCGTCGGCCCTGCGGGCTGTCGTAGGGGAGCCCGGCGGCGAGCAGGAGGTCGGCCAGCCCGCACACGCCGATGCCGATCTTGCGCTTGACGGCCATCACCCGGGCCGAAGTGGTGGTCGGGTAGTGCTCCAGGCTCGCCTCGACCGCGTCGTCCAGGGCTCGGACCAGTACCTCGGTGGTGTCGGCGAGGCCGTCCAGGTCGACCGGCACGTCGCCGGTGCCGGTGTGGAAGCGACCCAGGTTGAGGTAGCCGAACTGGCAGGTCTCCCCGCGGACCAGGCCGACTTCGGCGCAGGGAGCGGTGGAGACGTAGGCGCCGACGTGCGGGGTGGGGTTGGCCTGGTTCATCCGATCGGTGAACAGCAGCCCCGGGTCAGCGCAGGCGTGGGCAGCCTCGGCCGCGGCGGTGAGCAGTTCCCGCTCACGACCGTCGGCCGCGAGCGCGGCCCGCATCTGCGCGTCGGTGACGCTCAGGGAGATGTTGAACCGCCAATCCTCCCCACGGGTGTCCGCGCCGATCTTGCAGGCGATGAACTCCGCCGCGGCTGGGTGCGACAGCGACAGGATCGCCATGTTGCCCACCGGCCGGTCCTCGGTTCCGGAACGGGCGCCCTGGACGGCGATGTCGTTGAGGTGGCGGAGGACACCGACGGGGTCGGTGACGTCGTCGAGGGCGAACCCGGTGCCCATCCCGGCCCGGTGGTAGTCGTCGACCACCGTCTTGACCTGCCCGAGGTCGCCCCGCAGGTCCACGGGCGGCACCGCGCACGCCGACAACGGCCGGTCGGGGTGGCGGCCGGCGTTGGTCATGATCGGGGTGGAGAACACCAGCCGCCGGCTGTCCATCGCCTGTCCGAGCCGATTGGCGAACTCCCGTGTGCCGGTCGGGCCGAAGCGGGCGTCGGCGGTCGCCAGAGCGGCCACGATCCGCTCGACCATGTCGCGCGCGGTCTCGTCTGTGGTGGTGATCCGCCCGGCGCGCAGGTAGGCGTCCGTGGTGGGGTCGGCGGGGAATGCGGAGACGTGGACCGGGGTGGGCGTCGTTCGGGCTGGGACGCGGGTGGGACTGGTGGCGCGCATCGCGGTGGTGCCCTTCGTGTCGGCTGTGGCCCGGGTCGGGCCACGCCCACGCAACCGGCGATCGTCGCTGGTCGGGAGGCTGTCGTGCGCGATACGCACATCGTGTGCAAATCCTGCACATCACCCTGGTGCACCGGATCCGGCCCGATACCGTGGAACGGCTGGTCACTCCACGAGAGAGTCGGGTCGACATGGCACCGACCGTGCCCACCGAGGTCGTCACGCGCCTGCTGCGCACGCGCGCCGACCCCGGCACGGTGGTGCGGATCTTCCGGACCGCCCTGCACATGACCCAGGGCGAGCTCGGCCGCCGATGCGGCTACTCGGCGAGCCAGGTCTCCCGCTGGGAAACCGGTCGTCTCCCGCTGCGCGACGTGCGACTGTTGCAGACGTTGGCCGACGTCCTGGCCGTGCCGCCGATCCTGTTCGGACTCAGCGACCCGGCCGCGCGAGCCTCCCTGCCCGCCGCCGCCGGCGGGCCTAGGGTGGGTCGGGTCACGACCCCGCCCGCGGAGGAGGACGACCCGGTGCGCCGACGCACGTTCTTCCGACTCGCTGCCCTCACCGGCGGCGCGCTCGCCATGCCCGGTGCCGCCGGCGCGTTCGCCGACACCCTCGACCCCGCCGACGTGCTCACCGACCGGCTCGGCGACATCCTGCTCGGCCCCGCACCGGCCGCGCCCACCGCGCCGGGTGCCGCGCTGACCGAGGCGCTGGCCGCCGCCCGCCGCGAGTTCACCGCCTGCCGCTACCTCGCCCTGGCCGACCGGCTGCCCGCGCTGATCTCCGCCGCCGAGGCCACCGCCGCCACCACCGACCACCCGGACGCCCACCGCGTCCTCGCCGAGTCCTACAACCTGGCCACCCGAGCGCTGATGAAGCTCAAGGCCTCCGGGCTGGAATGGATCTCCGCCGACCGCGCCGTCCACGCCGCGCGTCAGGGCCAGGCCCCGCTCACCCTCGCCGAAGCACAGCGCCTGGTCGCCTCCGTCGCCCGCCGCGCAGGCGACCACCGGCGCGCCCGCGACCTCACCCTGGACGCCGCCTCCCAACTCGACATCACCGGACCGCGTCCCGCGCCGGAGCACCTGGCCGGCTATGCGACCCTGCACCTGTCCGCCTCCTACGCCGCCGCCCTCGACGGCGATCGGGACCGCGCCCACGACTCGCTCGCCGAAGCCCGGACCACCGCGGACCGGCTGGCCGACGATCCCGACCGCCACCGCACCCTGGTCGCGAACCTGGTCAGCCACCAG
This sequence comes from Saccharothrix sp. NPDC042600, assembly GCF_040647305.1. Classification (NCBI taxonomy): domain Bacteria; kingdom Bacillati; phylum Actinomycetota; class Actinomycetes; order Pseudonocardiales; family Pseudonocardiaceae; genus Saccharothrix; species Saccharothrix sp. NPDC042600. The sequence continues at coordinate 55,023 of NZ_JBEZBW010000021.1, forward strand.
GTGTCCGCCGCCTACGAACTCGGCGACACCGGCACCGCGCTCGCCCACGCCCGCAGCCTGCCCCTCGCTGCCATCCCCACCACCGAACGCCGCGCCCGCCTGCTCGTCGACACAGCACGGGCCTGGGCCCAGGGCGACCGACCCGACCAGGCCTACCGGACCCTCCTCGACGCCGAACGCACCGCGCCGGGCGAAGTCCGCACCCGCAACGCCGTACGCCTGCTGGTCACCGACCTGATGAACGCACCGCGACAGGCCGCGATGCCCGGGCTACCCGCGCTGGCCCAACGGGTTCACGCCGTCGCCTGAACCCGGCGACCGTCCACAGAAGACGGTTGCTCCGCGACGGGCGTGGTTGTGGCGGCCGATGTTCAGGCTGTGGCGTGCTCGCGGGTGCATTCCCAGATGACCGTGGCGATGTACGGGCTTGGCGTGAAGGTGAAGATCTCTTCGCACTGGTTGCCCGGGTCGGTGAACCCGTCCGCCCTCGCCTGGTCCGCCGCGTCCCACCGCGCGTAGAACAGGGCCAGCCCGAAGTCGCTGCTGCCCTCGCCACGGAACTGCGCCGTGTAGGTGTCGGCATGGGCGATCCCGCCGCCGAGGAGCAGCGCGGCCACGGTGATCGGCAGGGCACGGACCAGGCGCGTCGATCGCATCCCTCGATGCTAGGGGCCGCCGCCCGGCGGTTCGCCGCGCCGATCGGGCCGATCTCCGAGTCGGGTCGGTCTCCCGCGCGTTGCGCCGATTGGTGCGGCGGGCCGGCGTCCGCCTGGCCGGAAAGCTGTCGTGCGGGCCGCCGACCTGCGGCTTCACCGTTGACAACACCATGGGCGCGGCTGAGGATCGCGATTGCTGGTCCCTGTCGAGAAGGGTGCACGGCATGTCGAGAACCCTGTTGTTCCTGTTGTGGTCGCTGCTCGCGATCATGGGGGCGGCACACCGCCGCAACCGCGGCAAGTTCCGTCAGGCCAGGGAGGAAGCGGCCCAGCAGCAAGCCGAGACCAAGTCCGGTGGCTCCGGCGCGTGGTCCACGGCGACCAACGCCGCCATCCGCGAAGGCGTCAGACACGCGCACCACGTGTACGACGAAAAGCGCCACAACCGCAAGGACGACGACGACAACAACGGCGGCGACGACGGCGGCGGAGGCGGAGGCGACGACGGCGGTGGCGGAGACTTCTTCGACTGAGGCCGACCGCCGGGCACCGGTCGCGGATGCCGCTGGTGCCCCGTCATCGGCACCGATGACCTGGCGGTGTGAGCGGGGCCTGGTTGGACGGGCATGTGCGATGCGGGCTGGTTAGTCGGCGGATTGGCCGAACCGCTGCATCACCTGGCGATGGTCCTCGTCCCAGGCGCGCAGCTTGTCGCCGGTGAACCACACGTAGGCCAGCGCTGCGAACGCGAGCAGCACAAAGGGGATGGTGGCGAGTGTCGCCCCAGTATGGGTGAAGTTCGGCTTCTCGAAGTACGGGACAAGAGAAACCTCCGCCAGAAGGTCTTGCGCGAAGAGGAACAAGCCGAGCAGCGCAAGCCGTCCGAACGCCCGACGCAGGCCTGCGGCGCTGGAGGGCAGCCACTTGGCGACGTTCGTGATTGGGGGACGATACGCGGACCCGAGGCGGCGAACTCGGGGGATCTGCCCTGACAGGCTGAGGACCGTCAGCAGCGCGATCTGGAAGTACACCGCCGCGGTCGCCGGGAAGACGCCGGTTCTTCCCCACACCAGCCAGTAGCCGACGGCGGTGAAGCCGCCCCACATGCCGTGCCACGCCACGGCGCGCAGGATCGCGAGTCGCACGTTCTCCGGGGTGATGAGCTGGGCGAGGTAGGCGGCCAGTTCGCGTTGTCGCTTCTCCTGCGTCTTCCACTGGCGGCGCTGCTGGCGTTCGGCCCGTCGCAGCTCCTGGTTCGCCTCGGCTTCCTCCGCCGCGGACTCCCCGAGCAGGACGCGGACGGCGTGCCCGAACGGTGTTTCGGCGCCGGCCCGATCGAGCAGCGTGTCGTACCAGTCCACCGGCGCGGCGGGACCGGGGGTCATACCGGCCCGCTTGCGGAGCCATTGCCGGGCATGTGCGTCGTCGAGCGAGGACAGGAGGAGCAGGTTGGCGGGCTTCACGTCGCTGCGGTGCAGGGGGTGGATCCGCTCGAACTGCCGTTGACGGTCGTCCCACGTGTCCTGCACGGCGGACAGCTCGTTCAGCTCCCGGAACCGGGACAGGGCCTCCAGCAACGGGTACCGGCACAAGTCCTCGAAGGTCATCGGCTCCCGTGCGCCCAGGCAGACGTCGACCAGCACGCGGACCGTCACCCGGTGGCCGCGGTAGGTCGCCTCTCCTTCGGGGTCGAGCCAGCCGAGCAGGTGCAGCAGCTTGAGGTCGGCCGGCAGGCTGTCGTCGCGCAGCCGGTGGTCGATCAGTTCCGTGCGACCACCGAGGTCGGCGGGGGAGAGGTCGTCCAGGTCGCGCAACCAGGCGAGGAGGCCGAGCCAGCCTTCGGGCTCCGCCGTGGCCGGGCCCTCGAAGAACTGTCGCCGCGCCGCCGCCCAGTCACGGCGGATCGCCGCGGCCAGGTCTCGCCGCGTGGTCTGCGCCGCGCCGGCCAGGACCAGCGCCCGGCGAGTCGGTTCCGACGCCGGCGGTCCGTGGAAGTGGATGTTCTGGACGTTGTTGTCGCCGAGCTGGAACGGAGCCGGTCCGTGGAAGGTGTTGCCCGAAACGCCTGCACCCGGTGGAGGGTCGCCGGTCACGCGCCGTTCCCGAACCGGATGTCCTGGCGGTTGTGGTTGCCGACCTGGAACGCCGTCGGGCCTTGGAAGGTGTTGCCCGACACGCCGTTGCCCTGTGCCTGGGCGACTTCCTCGACCAGGGCGCGCAGGTCGTCGGCGAGCCGTTCGCGCTCGGTGTCGTCGGCGCTCTCCAGCAGCAGTTCGAACCGGGTCTGCCAGGACGCCTCCTGACGGGTCCGCAGCGCGGCCTCCTGCTCCGGTTCGACCACTTCGAGCGCCGCCGCGGTCTGGTCGAGCCGTTCCAGTTCGGCCCGTTCACGCTCGGGGGCGTCGCGCCCGAGCAGCCGCGCCGCCCGCTGCCGCACGCTCGTCCAGGCCTCGGTGCCCGCTGCCTGCACCACGGCGGTTCCACCGGCGGCGGCGATTGCCAGCAGTGCGTCGGCCAACATCCCAACCTCCTGCGCGAGACGACGTCAGTTCAACCGTAGCGCGATCAAGGCGAGCACCTCCCGGTTTCGCCGGAACCAGGCGACACCGGGAGGGGTCCGTCAGCGGGCGCGCAGGAGGAAGCCGTGCTCCACCAGGCTGGTCAGGCCGAACTTCTCCACCATCCGGTGCCCCGGCCTGGGCTCCGCGGCCACGTGCTCGACCTCGAACGCGTGCCCGAAACGCTCGACGATCTCGTCCGGGCCGACGGTGAACGGCGGCGTCGGCAGCTTCGGGTGGTACTCCAGGGTGTTGATGAAGTACCGCGTGCCGGGCCGCACCAGCCGCGTGATCGCCTCGGCGTAGCGGCGGCGCATGTCCTCCGGGAAGGCGATGAGCGCGGCCCGGTCGTACACCAGGTCCACCGGGCCCAGCATCCGCGGCGTCAGCTTGAAGATGTCCTGGCGGCGGATCACGAGGTTGCCGCAGCGGAACACGTCGGGCTCTTTCTCCACCGGGTCCAGGCCGTTCTCGGCGAAGAACTCCTCGACGGCCCGGGGCACCAGCTCGACGCCGACGACCTCCGCCGCCGACTCGGCGAAGAACCGCAGGTCGGCGGTCTTGCCGCAGAGCGGCACCAACACCCGCGCGCCGGCGACCAGGCCGAGGCGGTCCAGCAGGCGGGCGTGCTCGTGCACGTTCGGCAGGTGGAAGCTGGTCTTCGTGCCGCCGACCGCCCACGAGTCGTACCAGAAGTCGGATTCCATGCTGGAGTGGAGGCTCGCGGAGCGTGCTGGAGACGGGTCCGAACGGGTGATGTTCCGCCGAGCGCGGGCAAGCGGACCTTCCACTGTGGAGGTGTTTGCTGCGTGGTGAGGTGGGAACCCCGGACGGTCATGTGTCGGGAGACAAGGGGTTGGTGTGTCGGGACTTCGGCGATCCGCGCTGGTCGGCGTGCTGCTGGTGGTGCTGGGGGCATGCGGCGGGCCTGATTCGACGCCTCCCACCCCGGGCCCGACGTCCACGACCGGTGACGCCGCGCCCGTTGACCGCGTGTACGTCTCGTTGGGCGACTCGTACGCGACCGGTTACCGGCCGGCGGAGGCGGGGACGCCCGCGGGCGCGGACCGAGCTGGGTTCGCCTACCTCGTCGCCGAACGCTCGCGGCTGCGGTTGATCAACCTGGCGTGCAGCGGGGCCACGTCCGCGCAGCTGCGGACCCAGCCCGGCTGCGCCCCCGGCAACCGCGGCCCCGACGCGCCGGACCCGGCCGGACGCACCCAACTCGACGCGGCCGTGCAGGCGCTGCGCGACCACAAGGGGCGGGTGGGCCTGGTGACGGTCGTGATCGGCGGCAACGACCTGGCGCCCTGCGCACGCCGGCAGGACGCGCTGTCGTGCGCCTCCCAGGCGGTCGCCGCGGTGCGGGCCAACCTGGCCGCCGCGCTGCCCGCCCTGCGCGAGGCCGCCGGCGACGCCCCGATCGTGGGCCTGACCTACCCGGACGTGTTCCTCGGCGCGTGGGTCTCGCCCGCGTTCCCCGACGGCCAGGACCTCGCCCGCCTGTCGGTGACGCTGTTCCGCGACTTCTTCAACACCGCCCTCAAGGCCGAGTACGACAAGGTCGGGGCGACGTTCGTCGACGTCACCGCCACGACCGGCGGCTACGGACCACTGACCGAGACGACCCAAGACCCGACCTACGGCTCGATCCCCACGCCGGTGGCCAAGGTGTGCGCCCTGACGTACTTCTGCCAGCACACCGACGTGCACCCCACACCCGCGGGCCACGAGGCCATCGCGTCCGCCATCCTGTCCGCCACGGGCCGCTAGCTGGTGGCCGCCGCGAACTCCCGAGGTGACATCCCCCGCCACGTCACGGCCAACGCCACCAGCTGGATCGCGGCCACGACCAGCCACACCGAGCGCAGCCCCGCCCAGGACGCGACCACCCCGCCGGTGAGCGCGCCCAACGGCAGCAAGCCCCACGCCAGGGCCCGGTGTCCGGTCAGCACCCGCCCGAGCAGGCCGGACGGGGTCAACCGCTGCCGGCTGGACTGGGAGCACACGTTCCACACCATCACCACGACCGACTGGACGAGCACCACCGCCGCCACCGCCACCGGCCACGGCGGCAGCACCGCGATCAGCCCCTGCGTCACCACGAGCCCGATCTGCGCGCCCCGCATCGACCACGAGTACCCCAGCTTCGCCACGATCCGGCTCACGACGAACGACGACACCACCCACCCCGCGGCCATCGCCGTCATCATCAGCCCGTAGCCGAACGACCCCAGACCCAGCACCTCGTGCGAATACAGGACGAACACCGCCAACCCGGCACTGGAGGAGAACGCCCCGAGCGCCACCGCGATCGTGATCGACCGCAGCAGCCGCGTCCCCACGAGGAACCTCAACCCCTCGGCGATGCCGCGCAACGCGTGCCCGGTAGCCGGTGTGACGGCCGTGGACGGAACGCCCCGGCTCAGCACCAGGGCGGTCAGGGCCGCGGCGACGGCGACACCTGCGGGCACACCGAACCCGAAGCCGGCCAACAGGCCACCCACCGGCGGCACGACGAACTGCACGACACCCCGGTCGATCAGCATCAACCGGGTGTTGGCCGCCGCCAACCGGTCCGGCTCGACCACCTCGGGCACCAGCGCGCCGCTCGCGCCGTCGCCCAGCACCTGCGCCGAGGTCACCACGAACGCCACGACCAGCAGCAACGGCAGGCTCAACGCGCCCGCCACCCCGAACGCCACCAACGCCGACGCCGCCACGCACTGCACCGCGAAGGCCACCCCGAGCACCGTCGTGCGCCGCACACGGTCGATCAACACCCCCGCGAACAGCGAGAACAACAACCAGGGCGACTGCCCCACCACCTGCACCAACGACACCTCGCGCGGATCGGTCGTGATCGACACCGCCGCCAGCGGCAGCACCGTCAGCATCAACCCCTCGGCGACCGAACCCGACACCGCGACGGCCTGCAGCCGCGCCCACCCTCGTGACATGCCGGACACCATGCCGAGCGGGGTGGAAAACGAGGACGTTTAAGTGTCGAATTAACCGTGCCCGTCAGATTCGCCGTCTCGCCGCTGTGGGAGACCGTGGCGGCGTTGCGCGTGCTCACCGCCGCCCACCGCGCTCCCGACGTCCACCGGACGTGGCTCGCGTGGGCGCGCCCGCGCCTGGACGAGCTGGGCCCCGACCCCACCCCGCTGACCAGGTTGGCGACCCTGCCGGTGGTGCCGGAGTTCCTGATCCCGACGCCCAGCGTCCGGTTCCTCGACCTGGACACCGCGCTGCACGCGCTGCCCGACCTCGCGCGACCCGAGCGGGTGGCCGCCGCGCTGCCCGACGACCCCGGTCTGCTCGCCGGACCCGGCACCCTGTCAGCGGTGCTGGAACGCCTGCGGCGCGTGTACCACGCGGTGATCGCCCCGGTGTGGCCACGGCTGGAAGGCGTGCTGCAGGGCGACATCGAACGCCGGGGCAAGCACCTGGTCGAGCGGGGCGCACCCGCCGTGCTCGCCGAACTGCACCCGGACGTGGCCACGCACGCCGACGGCGTCCGGGTGCGGGACCGGCGCGTCGTGGCGGGGGAGCGGGACCTGGTGCTGGTGCCCTCGGCGTTCACCTGGCCCGACGTCTACCTGCGCGAAGGCCCGTGCCGGTCGGCGCTGTGCTACCCGGCGCGCGGCTTCGGCTCGCTGTGGCAACACCCGCCCGCACCGGCACGGGACGGGCTGGCGCGGTTGATCGGCGCCACCCGCGCCCGCCTGCTGACCGAGCTGGACCAGCCGGCCACGGTGTCGCAGCTGGCGGCACGGCTGGGCATCACGGTCGCGGCGGCGTCGCAGCACCAGGACGTGCTGCGGGCGACAGGCCTGGTCTTCAGCCGGCGCGAGGGCCGCAAGGTCGTGTCGCTGCGCACCGACCTCGGGCTGGCGCTGGTCGAAGGAGGCGACCGCTGAGCGGCCTGAGCCTCACCCGCGCTGAGCACGCCATTCAGGCGCGAGCACCGACCACACCTCCAGGTCGGAGCGCTTGCCCCGGTGCACCACGGCGTCACGGAGCACGCCGTCGCGGGTCATGCCCAGTCGGCGGGCCACCGCGACGCTCGCCACGTTGGCCGGGTTGACCCGCCACTCCACGCGGTGCGCGCCCCGAGCCTCCACCGCCCAGTCGATGATGGTGCGCGCGGCCTGGGTGACCAGGCCCTTCCCGGTGCCCGCCGGCTCCAGCCAGCAGCCCACCTCGACCACTCCCTGCGCCAAGTCCATCCTGCGGAACAACACCCCGCCCACGAGCGTGTCACCGGTCCAGATGCCGTAGATCCTGCCGGTGTCGGAGGCCGCCTTGTCCGCGTACTCGCGCAGCAGCGCCCGGCTGGAGTCCACATCGGTCGCGCGGTCGGGGAAGCCGATGTACTGCCCGATGAACTCCCGGCCGCGATCGAGGTGGGCCAGGAACTCCTCCGCGTGCCACGGTTCGAGCGGGCACAACCGCGCGCCATCGCGGCCGAGCGGGATCGAGAACATTCCAGGCCTCCATGATCGACAGCATCCGGCCTGGACGCTAACCCCGGAGGTCCATGCGGACAACCGATTTCGCCCGTACCGTCACAACGGTCGGGACAGGGCGTCGCACACCGCCGTCAGGGGCGGTCCTCGGGCTAGGTGGTGCGGGGAGCGGTCACCACGCCAACGCCATGCGGCACGAAATCGAACCGCTCGCCCGCCACGTCGTAGGGCACGACGTAGCCGTAGACCCCGGCATCCTCCCACCTCGGCAGGCTCCCGGCCGCGCCCCACAGCGCGGGCGACGCCTTCTCGTCCAGGAATCCCGCCTCGCCGTGCACGTTCACCGAACGACCCCGCAGCGTGGCCCGGTCGACGTCGTCCACCTGCAGCGCGGCGACGCCCACGCCCGCGCGCATGACGACCTCCCTGACCGTGGCGTCCATCACGATGATCAGCAGGCGGTTCCACACGCACACCGGCACCGGCCGGGCCATCGGCATCGCATGGCGCGTGTAGAGGAAGTTCCCGGTACGCGCGGCGGACAGCACTTCCCAGCACTCCTCGGAACCCAACACCTCAGGACCGACAACCTCGTCCACAGCCGCCCCTTCCGGTGATGGGACCCACCATCCTCGCCGCCCTCCACTGTCGATAGATCCGAAAGACCTTGGGTCTTCGGCAAGAGGCACCGACCCGCTCGGATCCGTCAGCGGCGCACCGGGTAGCGCAGGTGAAGCACCCGGCTGCCCTGGAGCACGTCAGGGTCCTCCAACAGGTGCTGCGCGTCCACCGACCCGAAGTAGCGCTTGCCCGACCCGAACACGACGGGCACGACGTCCATGCGCACCTCGTCCACCAGGCCCGCGGCCAGCACCTGGCCACCGACGTCGCCCGCGGCGACCTCGACGATGCGGTCACCCGCGAGTTCCCGAGCCTTGGCCACGGCCGCCTCGACACCGTCGACGAAGTGGAACGGCGCGGCGGGGTCCCAGCCCTCGGGGGCCGGCCGGTGCGTCACGACGACCACGTGGTCGATCCCGCTCGGCGGCGTGCCGTCCCAGCCGTCGGTGAGGTCGAAGACGTGGCGGCCGGCGACGGTCACCCCGATCCGGTCCCAGTACGACCGGGTGTAGTCGTGGGAGGTTTGCGACACCTTCAGCGCGCCGCTGTCGTCCAACGGGACGTCACCGCCGGTCAACCAGTCGAACAGCGGTCCGGGCTGGTCGTTGTCGTCGGCGATGAAGCCGTCGACCGACACCGTGCCGTACATGACCACCTTGCCCACGGGCCTCTCCTCAGTCTCGGGGTGCGGCCAAGTTAACGTGTCGTGAGCCGTCGCTCTTGTAAGAAATCAATCGGCCGGCAGCGGCCAGCCGTCCAACGCGTGGCCGGGGTGCTCACGCAGGAACCGCCGCCGGACTTCGAGGTACCGGGTGGGGGTGAGCCCGGTGAACGCCCGGAACTCGTGGCCGAAGTGGGCCTGGTCGAAGTAGCCCGCGCCGCCGGCGAGGTCGCTCCAGTCGACCGGTCCGGCGGGGTCGAGCGCGAACACGGTCGCCGCGAAGCGGTGGGTGCGGGCCAGCCGCTTCGGCGTGACGCCGATCAACTCCTTGAACCGCCGCGCCAGGTGGGTGCTGCTGACCCCGGCCGCCACGCTGAGGTCACCGATCGCCACCGCCCCACCGGCCGCCGCGATGACGCTGCTGGTGTGGCGGACCAGCCCCAACCCGGCGGTCTCGCACAACCGTCGCATCAGCTCGTCCTCCAGCACCGTCAACATCTCGCGCGGCCGCTCCGCCGCGGCCAGCCGATCCCGCAATCCCGCAACGGCGGCCCGCCCCCACACCTGCTCCACCGTCACCGGCCGATCACACAGCTCGACCGCCGGCATCCCCAGAAACGGCGCCAACCCCCACGGCTTGAAATGCACGCCGACAGACCGGGTGCCGGGCGGGTAACCGAACTCCACCGCCCGGGTGGGCGTGGTGACCACGCACCCGTCGGCGTACTCGGCCGTCTCGACGTCGGCGCCGGCGCGGATGCGGAACGGCGCGCCAAGGTTGACGATGAGCAACGCCGCGGGCATCGGCGGCAACGTCAGCCGGGCGTACGGCGGTGAGCCCTCCAGGTAGTAGAGGTCGTCGATCAGCCCGTCCAGCGGCGGCCGCGGCACTCTGGACACGTACTCCACGCACACAGCATCGCCGACACCCGCCGGCCCCGCGCACCGGGCTGGGCCGGCCTCACCGCGATGACCCGGCTGGACGGCGACACGGCGTGGCGGCGTTGGTTCGATGGGTCGATGACCGCGGTGATGTGGAGCCAGGCGATCGGAACGGCGTTCCTCGGTGTGGTGGGCGTGTGGCTCGCGCACAACATCCGGCGGCAGATGAGGATCAAGCTGGCCGAGCGGCAGGTCGACGCGTATGTCCAGCTCTGGACGATCACCGCGGTGGCGTCGCCGTCACGCTCCACACCACTCGACGTTGCCGAGCGACGCAGTCTGTGCGCCGACATGGACCGTTGGTACTTCGATGAAGGCAACGGCGTTTTCATGCCCCGGCAGACCCGCAACCTGTTCGTCGCCGCCCAGGCGAACCTGGTGTGCCCGATCGACGCCGTCCAGCCCGGCGCGCTGGCCAAGGAGCTCGCCGAACTGCCTGCCGCGGACGCGGAACGCCGCCGTGGTTGTGTGAGCATCCGCCACCTGTCGCTGCTGCGAACCCAGCTCAAGATCGACCTGTCCCTGCACCTCGGCTTCACCCACCTCAGCCGCATCTACCCGGAAGACCGTGCGTTCCTCAGGACTTGCGGGATTCCGAGCTGGCGAAGACCCTGGCGCCGACACCTGGTGCCGGCGCTCGGACCGACGCGCCCGGACGCATGCCTTTGCGGCGCATGCGGCCGACGTCCGGCCACAAGTCCGACGGCCCCGACCGCCGTACAGGCCTGATCACCCCGGGTGGTCCCGTGCGACATTGATCCGGTGTTGGTTCAGGTGGACGGTGTCCGGTCTTCCGACGGTGCCCTCCTGGCCGAGGTGAAGACCTCTGTCGGGACGGTGACGGTGCGCTGGTCCGAGGTCGAGGTGCCGCGGGTGTGTCAGGACGAGCGCGGGATCGTCTTCCGTGGTCGGCTGGTTCTTGAGGGCAAGGTCCACCCCTACCTGGCGTGACCGCCGGTAAGCCGCAATTTTCGTGGTGCTAGAACAAACTTGGGACACGAAGCGGCGCGGGGATTCAGCCGGGCGGGCGTCGGGTGGAAGATGCGTCACATGGTGTCGCATGGTGGGCGGGGTGACGAGCCCGATCACGCCCAAGGCGTGAGGCAGGACGCCCACGCCTCCTCCGATGCCACCGTGGCCCAGGCCGGACGTGACGCGTACGCCAACGTCAACGTCCACATCGGGGACGTCAACCTCCGGACCGGGGCCAGGGTCCGGACCCGCTACCGGCACCAGGTCGAGCGCATCGCCCCGAGCCGACTGGTGGACCGTGACGCCGAACTCGCCGAGCTGACCGCGTTCTGCACCGACCCCTCGACCGAAGGCCACTACCGCTGGTGGCGTGCGGGCGCCTGGGCGGGCAAGTCGGCCCTGCTGTCCACCTTCGTCCTCACCCCGCCGCCCGGTGTCCGGGTCGTGTCGTTCTTCATCACCGCTCGACTGGCGGGCCAGGCCGACCGCGCGGCGTTCGCGGACAACGTGCTGGAACAGTTGTTGACCATCCTGGGCGAGGAACCGCCGCCGTTCCTCAACCCGGCGACCCGCGAGCCGCACCTGCTGGGTCTGCTCGCGGACGCGGCGGCCCTGTGTCGTGAGCGCGGCGAGCACCTGGTGCTCGTGGTGGACGGCCTGGACGAGGACCGGGGCGTCACCACGGGCCACGACTCCCACAGCATCGCGGCGCTGTTGCCTTCGCGTCCGGCCGAAGGGCTGCGGATCGTCGTGGCCGGGCGTCCCGATCCGCCGATCCCCGGCGACGTGCCCGAGGACCACCCGTTGCGTGACCCGGCGATCGTGCGCGTGCTGGAGGTCTCGCAGAAGGCGCGGGCGTTGCGCACCGAGATGGAGCGAGACCTCAAACGCCTGCTGACCGGGTCGTGGATCGAGCAGGACCTGCTGGGTCTGCTGGTCGCCGCGGGCGGTGGCCTCACCGCCGCCGACCTGGCGTGGTTGACCAAGGCCACGGAGTACGACGTCCGCGACCACCTCCACACCGTGACCGGACGCAGCTTCACCCGCCGCGACAGCGATCTGGGCTCCGCGGCCGAGGTCTACCTGCTGGCCCACGAGGACCTGCAGGTCACCGCCCTCCAAATGCTGGGCGAGAACCGGCTGTCGGAGTACCGCGAACGCATCCACGGCTGGGCCGCCCACTTCGCCGGGCGGGGCTGGCCCGCGGACACCCCCGACTACCTGCTGCGCGGCTACCACACCATGCTGCTCGCGGTGGGCGACCTGGCCCGCGCGACCGGCTTGGGCACGGCGTTGCCGCGCCACGACCGGCTGTTCGACCGGACCGGCGGCGACAACGCCGCGTTGGCCCAGGTCGTCGCCACGATCGACGCCCAGGTCGGCGCGGACGTGCCCGACCTGGGCGCGCTCAGCCGCCTGGCCGTGCACCGCGACCAGCTCTCCGACCGCAACACCCACATCCCACCCGCCGTCGCGGGACTCTGGGTGCGGCTGGGCCAGATCCGCCGCGCGACGGCCCTGGCCCACTCCATCCCGGACCCGTACCGGCGCAGCTCGGCCCTGGTGCCCGTGGCCGAGGCGCTGATCCGCGAAGGGCGGCACGAGCAGGCCCGGGAACTGCTCGACGAGGCGGTCCTGACAGCCGCCCGCATCATCCATCACGACCGGAAGAACGCCGTGCTGGGCTCGATAGCGCCGATGCTGGCCGAACTCGGCGACCACGACCGCGCCGTCGAGGTCGCCCGCTCGATTCCCGGCTCCGATCGTCGGGCCCCGGCCTTGGCGGCGGTGGCCGGCACCTCGACGGGCACGGAGTCCCAGCGGCGGGCGTTGCGCGAAGAGGCGCTGGCCGCCGCGAGACGGATCATCGACCCGTTCCTCCAGTGCATCGCCTTGGGAAGGGTCACCGATCTGCTGGTGGCGGCGGGCGACTCCCGAACCGGGGGGTTGATCGCCGAAGCCGTGGCGGTCTGCGAGTCGATCGCCGACCCCTACCGGGCGAGCGGCGCGCGAGCGTCGGTGGTCAGGACGCTCGCCAGAACCGGGCGGATCGCCGCGGCACGTGAGATGACGTCCACGATCATCGACGCCGGGTCGCGTGGTCCCGCGCTCGTCGCCGTGGCCGAAGCGCTGATCGAGCGCCGTCTGGACGGTGCCGACGAGCTGTTGGGCGAAGTGGCCGACACCGCCCGTGCGGTGGACGACCCGGGCCGGCGGAGTACGGCGTTGGTGGCGGTGGTCCACCCCTTGGTCCGGCTGGGCGATCGGGCCGCGGCCACCGGACTGCTGGGCGAAGCCACCGAAGCGGCCCGCGCCGTGGTGGACGCCGACCAACGCGGTTCGGCGCTGGTGGCGGTGGTGCAGGCCGCGGTCGAGGCGGGGATCCAGGTCGGGGCCGGTGACCGCCTGGACGAAGCCATCCGGGTTGCCCGCACCATCGTGGACCTCGACCGGCACGACACCGTGCTGGAGGCGCTCGCCAAGGCGTTGGCGCGGGACGGGCACCACGACCAGGCCGTCCGCGCCGCCCAGGGCATCCCCGACCGGCGTGACGACTCCGACCTCCGGGTGAAGGTGCTCGTGGCGGTCGCCGAGGCGTGCGCACGAGCGGGGAACGACGACGCGGCCGAGCGGGCCGTCTCCGCCGTCCCCGACGCTCGAACACAGGCCAGGACTCTGGTGTCGATCGCCCGTGCGCTCGCCGAAGGGAACCGGCACGACCGGGCCGCGCAGTTCCTCCGCAGAGCGTTGTCCGTCGCGGACGAGGTCGGCCATCCCGTGGATCGAGACCACGCCGTGGCGCCGATAGCCGAGGCGTTGGCCGACATCGGTCACCACGACGAGGCCCTCACGACCGCCCGTTCGGTGTCCACGGCTGGTCGGAGACGCGCCATGGTCATCGCGATGGCGAAGTCGCTGGTCCGCGGTGGGGACCATGCCCGGGGCCTGCGGCTCCTCGACGATGAGCTGGAAACGGCGAACTCGATCGAGAACCCCGCTCTTCGCGACGACGCGGTGGAGCCGATCGCCCTCGCCCAGGCGGAGTCGGGCTACCCCGAACGAGCCATCGCTCTCGCCCGCACCCTCGCGAGCGCCCGTCGGCGAATCGCGATGCTGGCGGCCATCGCGGAAGTGTTGGTGGGCGCGGGAGAAGTTGAACGAGCAAGGGCCGTTCTGGCCGGCAGCTTCCTCAAGGGATTAAGGCGCTTGCGAGATCGATTCGGTGACCTGGCCCCCAGCGACCGGGCGTCGCCGCTGCTCGCGGCCGGTGAAGCGCTCGCACTCGTCGGCGCGTCCGACCGTGCCATCGAGGTCGTTTCCTCGGTCGAGGCTTCCGACGCGCGGGACGAGGCACTCGCGTCGATCGCGGGGAGACTGGTGCGGGGAGGGCACGTCGCGCACGCCATCACCGCCGCCCGGCGGATATCGGAAACCGGCGCGCGCGACGTCGCCCTGCGGGGTATCGCCGAGCACCTCGCGACGGCGGGACGGTACCGCGAAGCCATCGAAACCGTTCTGCTGGTGGACAACGCGACCACGAACCGACGGGCCTGGGAGTCGATCGCCGAGATCGTGGTCGCGAACGGGAGCCACCACCGGGTGGTCGCCACCGTCGAACTGATCGTCGAGCGCCCGATCCGACGCCGGTGGCTGCTGGCGATCGCCGACAAGCTGGTCGACGCCGGCCACGCCGTGTCGGCCGCCGCGCTCGTGGACCACGTGACCGATCCCGCCCGAGCCCTCCCGAGCGAGGGCGTGCAGGACGACGCGCTGGTCGTCAGCGTCCTGGCCAGGGCAGGCCGCCACCGGCAGGCGGTGGAGCTGGCACTGCGCGATCCCGACTTCCGCTACAGAAGTTCCGCGATGACCCGCACGGTGACCGCACTGGCCGAAGCCGGCCGCTACGAGGATGCCGAACTGCTGATCCGCCGGATCTCGGCTCCCCCGGCCCGCGACGGGGTCCGGTCATCGGTGGCGGAGCACTTGGCGGACGCGCGGGAAATCGACCCCGCCGCGCACATGATCGAATCGATCACCGGCGACGGCCTCCGGTTCGCGGCCTACGCCAGGCTGGTGCGAAACCTGCCCTCCGGGCACGGCATCGAGGGTGCGGTGAGATCCGCCGCCCGAACGTTGCAGTCAACGCATTGGGCGCAGGTCGTCGCCGACATCTGCGCGTTCTCGGACGCCGTTTCGTCGGCGATCTTCGAGGAGTACTCGACGTACGTGCCCGATCTCGCCTGACCCGCGCGGTGCCCGAATTTTGCGGTCGGCCGGACAGGCGGGCCGGGTACAACTCGTCGCATGGCCGAACCGGGTGGTCCGCTGGAGGACTTGAAGAAGTACTTGGACTTCCTGGGCGTCGAACCCGGTGATCGGGCCCTGCGGGTGTTCGTCGCGCTGCTCGTGCTCGGGTTGGTCGTGGCGGCGTTGCGTCCGTTGGTGCCCGCGGTCCACGAGTTGTGGAACGTGGTGCGGTGGGCGGCTGGGCGGCGGTTGGGGGACGAGCGGCGGCGGCGCAGGCGGCGGCGGTTGTTCGCGCAGCACCTCGACATCCGGCTCAAGCACCTGGAGTTGCAGGAGGACTGGCGGGACGAGAAGTACGCCGAACTGGAAGCCGAGGTCGAGGTCGAGCGGTCCTGGCGGCGGCGGTGGATGCGGCGCGTGCTGCCGTTGCGGGGGACGGGGTTGCGGCGGGTGCGGTCGCTGTCGCACGCGTTGGCGCGCAGCAGTGAACCCCTCGTCCTGCTCGAAGGGGAACCGGGGGCGGGCAAGAGCGTCGCGTTGCGGCACCTGGCGCGCCTGATGGCGCAGGACGCGGCCAAGAGCAAGAGCATCAAGGCGACGATCCCGCTCTACCTGAACCTCAAGCAGTTGGACGTGCGGCCCGAGGACGTCACCGCGGAACACATCCGGACGTTCGTCCTCGACTACCTCAACGAGGCCAACAGTCGTGACGTCCAAGAAGTCCTCGACACCGAGTTCCAGCGCGGCCTGGAGCAGGGCACCTGGCTGTTCCTGTTTGACTCGTTCGACGAGATCCCCGACATCCTCTCCGCCGAGGACACCCGCCGCGTCGCGCCCGCCTACGCCCGCGCGATCGCCGACTTCCTCGGCCCGTTCGGCGAATGCCGCGGCATCGTCGCCTCCCGGGACTTCAGCAGCCCGGACATCGCGCAGTTCACGCGGTTCCGGATCCTGCGCCTGTCCCCGCGGCAGCAGCAGCGGCTTATCACCCGCGCCGACCTGGAGCGGCGGGTGGACCGGGCGATGCGCCACGGCCTCGCGACCGCCTCGCAGGACATCGCCACGTTCGCCGGCAACCCGATGTTCCTCAGCCTCCTGTGCGAGCACATGCGCAACAACGCGGACTTCCCCACCGGCTCCCACACGGTCTTCGAGGACTACCTCACCCAACGCCTGCGGCGGGACGCCACACGCATCCGCGCACGGTTCGGGGTCGAGGTCGGCCTGGTGCGCGCCGGTGCCGAAGAGGTGGCGTTCGTGATGGCCTCGGTGCCGCGGATGGGCCTGACCCCCACCCGCGCCGACCTCCTGGCCGCCGCGACCGGGCAGGAGCGCGTGTCGCCCCGCCTGTGGGGCACCCTGCTCAACGCGCTGGAGTACAGCAAGCTCGGCAGGTCCGACACGAACCTGGCGGGGGAGCCGACGTTCTCGTTCGTCCACCGGCGGTTCCAGGAGTACTTCGCGACCTGCGTGGTGATCAACTCGCCGCGCCGGGCGTCCGTCGAGTCGTTGCTGGACAACGACCAGTGGCGGGAAACGGCCGTCACCCTCCTGCAGGTGCAGCACGGCGCCGCCACCGCGCCGTTGCTGGACCTCGCCCGGCGGCGGTTGGCCGAGTACGCGGAGCGGACGCGCGACGCCGGCTTCCACTGGCCGCACGGGTGCCTGCACCTGCTCGGCGTCCTGGCGACCGGCCTGGAAACCCATCCGGACGAGGTGGACGACACCTCCCGCGCGCACATCGGGGAGATCCTCCAGCGGGCCTGGCAGTCCGGGAACCGCCTGGACAAGCGCCGCGCGGTGGCGTTCGCGAACCTGGCGCCGCCCGCCCACACCGAGCGCCTGCTCGTGGACGCGTTCCGGTCCCGCAACGAGTACCTGCGCGAAGCGGCCTTCCGCACCGCCGGGTCGATCCCCGGCCTCAGCCCCGAACTGCGGCGGCAGATCAGGCTGGCGCTGCTCGGCCTGGTCGCCGGGTTCCGCGTCTACCGGCGGAGGGCGGCGACGGTGGCGCAGGTCAAGCGCCTGGCCCGCCCGGCGGAGTTCCTGCGGCTGGTGAACCTGGCGTCCTTCGCGGTCCCGGTCGCCGTGCTCTTCACGCTCGGCGGCTTGCTGACGATCAGTGTCGCGACCATCTTCACCGCGGACGCGCAGACCGCGATCGGCGGCGTGATCGTCACGGGGTTCCTGGTGATCGGGCTGACGGCCGCGGTGCTCGGGATCTTCTCCACCTCCGCCCTGGGCACCAGTCGCGTGCGGCTGGAGGAAGTGCTGTCCCGGTCCGAGCGGCTGGAGCACCTCCTGCTCAGGGAAGCCGGGTTCGTCGTCCTGGTGCTGGTCAACACGGCGTGCTGCCTGCTGGGCACCATGATCGTGGTCGGCGCGGTGGACGGGCCGTTCCTGTTGTGGGTGGGCCTGTTCGCGTACGGCTCGTTGTGGCCGTTGGCCGTCGTGTGGGTCGTGCGGTTCGGGCTCATCCCGTCGGTGGTGTGGTGGCCGTTGCTCCCGGTGGCCCTCGTGGTGGTCGGCGGGTACCGGCTGCCCTCGTGGTGCGGGCGGCGAGCGCGCCTGGTCCGGGCCGAGTGGCGCAACACCCGGTCGGACCTCGCCCGCACGCTGCGTCGCGCGGGGCGGCAGCTGGTCAGGCAGTTGGTCATGCCGCTCTTGGCGATCGGCGCGGTCATCGTGCTGGGGATCATCTCGGTGAGCGTGTCGGGTGCCGCGGAGACGTCCGTGGTGGCGTCGTTCGTGGTTTGCGTCGGCCTGGCCCCCATCCCGGTGCTGTCGGTGCTGAACCTCGTCTCGGTGCGGCGCCAGGCGGACCGCGCGCGGTCGGCCGAGGACGTGCTCACCGTGATCACTCGGGCGTGGACCAGCCTGGCGCTGGACGCGGTGGTGGCGAGGTTCGCCTTCCACCGCGTCACCCGCGACCCGAGCGTCGGCACGGCCCTGGAAACGCTGATCGGCGAGATCGAGCGGAACCAGGCACGCCGTGCACGCCTGCCGCTGGGCCGGGTGTGCGCGAGCCTGCGCCAGTGGTACGCGCCACCGCCGCGGTTGACGGAGATGGCGTTCTACCGGGACTTCCTCGTGCTGTCGGCGCACGCGGTCCGCGAAGAGTGCCTGGACGACCTGGCCCGGCTGATCGACAGCGAGTGATCGGGCGCCGGCCGCTAGGAGGTGACGGTGAGGCCTTCGGGTTCCTTGCCGACCGTGACGGTGTCGACGATCTTCCCGGTCACGGCGTCGATGACGGACATCGTGTCGGCCTTGGCGTTGGTGACGAAGACGAAGCTGTCGTCGGGACTCGCCGCGGCACCCTCGGGTTGTCGCCCCACCGGCACCGCGGGGCCCGCCGGGGCACCTGAAGGGGTCAGGACGGACACCGTGTCGGCCAACGCGTTCGGCACGTGCACCCGTCCCCGGGGTGTGACGGCCACGCCGATCGGCGCCGGGCCGACGGCGGCGGTGCCGATGGGCTTGTCCTGGGCGGTGTCGATGATCGTCACCGTGTCCGAGCCGGTGTTGGCGACGTAGACCCGGGTGCCGTCGTCGGAGACGTCCACGCCCGCCGGGAAGCGGCCGACCGGGATGGTGGCGACCGGCTTGTTCGACTTGGTGTCGATGACGGTCACGCTCTGGCCGCCGTTGTTGGTCACGTAGACACGGCTCGCGTCCGGGCTCACCACGGGCGTGTGCGGGAACCGGCCGACCGGGACGGACGCGACCGGCTTGTTCGTGGCGACGTCCACCACGGTGACGGAGTCGGAGCCGAAGTTGGTCACGTAGGCGAACTTCGGGGTGGCGGCGACACCGAACGGGTTCCGGCCGACCGGCACGGTCGCCACCACCTTGTGCGCTCGCGCGTCGATCACCGACACGGTGCCGGCCTGCTCGTTGGTGACGTAGACCAGGTCACGGCCGGGCACCGCGCCGACCCCGACCGGCGAGTCCCCGACCGGGATGGTGGCCACCACCCGGCCGAACCGGGTGTCGTAGACGGTGACCGAGTCCGAGCCGCTGTTGGCCACGAACACCTGAACACGCGGCGGGTACCGGTCCGCCGAGGCCGGAACCGGTGTCACCAGGACCACGGCGAGCAACACGACAGTGCCTGTGCGAGCGAACGTGAACCGCCTGAAGGGGTGATGGGGCAACCGAGAGTAGAAGTGACGAACACGGAACAGTGAAAGCATCTTGCGTTCCCTCGTTGCGGTTCACTGGCACGGCCTAGTCACTGACGCTAACGGCCTAGTCGTCGGTGTCGCATCGTGAGCAGGCAGAAGGCCACGTTGGTGGCGCCTGTTTCCCGCGAACGTGGTGCGCTGGCCGGACGTGGTCGCTGTCCGACGTGTCGGTGGGTGCGGGATCGCACCCCACCGCTACGGCCAGTACCTCGCCGTCCACCACGCCGAACCCGTCGCGGTGGTGGTCCGCACGCCACACCAGGTCCGACGCATCGTCCGACATGTCGCCGAGCACCGCCTCCCGCACTGACGACCAGGACCGCGGAGGCCCGGCGGCGAGAAGCTGTCCGGTCAGTCGGGCGCGAGCAGCGCGTGGTCGAGCGAGTCGCGGACGGACAGGACCCGATCGGCCTGCGTGACAGCGAGCACCTTCCGGACGGAACTGTCGGGTCGGGCGGCCACGGCGAACTCCAGCCCGTGCTGGCGGGCACGCCGTTGGGCGTGGAACAGCAGCGTGATCCCGGCCGAGGCGCAGAAGAGCACCTGGTCCACGTCGGCCACCAACAGCACCGCACCGGCCGCGGCCGCCTCGGTCAGCGCTTCACCCACGCCGTGCTCGACCAGGGTGACGGTGGCGGCGTCCACCTCGCCCGCGACGTGCAGCACCACCACCTGTCCATCAGGCAGCGTCTCCACCCTCACTCGCACGCCCGGTCCGCTCGGTGCCACACCGGCATTGCAACACGACACGAGCGCGCCGACCATCCGAATCGGAACCGATCAGGCGGCGGTCGTCGTCGCGGCCGGTTGCCACTGAGTGCCAGGACTGCTCGGTGGAACGGGTTTCCCTGCCGCGCCAGTCCAGGCAGACGACCATCGCGTCGTCTTCTGGGCCCGAGGTGTGGCGGTGGCAGGCCAGTTCCTGGAGGATCGCGCGGGGCACCTGGGTGGCGGGGAGCAGGCGGGTGGCGTTGATGGCGCGGGCCAGGGCGCGTTCGCCGTACCGCTCGCCGCCGGCGGAGGCCACGTCGTAGACGCCGTCGCTGACGAGGACTAGGCACGGCCAGGTACACCGGCGGCAGCTAACCCGCGTCGACGGGGCAGGCTCGCCCTGCCCGTGCGGTTCAGCGAGCGTCATCCGGGCGAGGCCATGGCGCGGTGGGACGACCCTCTAGGCCGGAGCACGGCCGATCCACCAGGGATCGACCGTGCTCGTCGGCCCAGCCGGATCAGGCGAGGTCGAACCGGTCGAGCTCCATGACCTTGGTCCAGGCCGCGACGAAGTCGGTCACGAACTTCTCGCGGGCGTCGTGGCTGGCGTAGACCTCCGCGAGTGCGCGCAGCTGGGAGTTCGAGCCGAAGATGAGGTCGACCGCGGTGGCGGTCCACTTCAGCTCGTCGGTGGCCGCGTCGCGGATCTCGTACACGTGCTCCTCGGACTCCGAGACCTTCCACCGCGTGCCGGGCGAGAGCAGGTTGGCGAAGAAGTCGTTGGTGAGCACGCCGGGCCGGTCGGTGAGGACACCGTGCCGGGCGCCGCCGTGGTTGGCGCCGAGGGAGCGCAGCCCGCCGACGAGGACGGTCATCTCGGGCGCCGTCAGGTTGAGCATGTAGGCGCGGTCGACGAGCAGCACCTCCGGCTGGAGCTTCTCACCGGCACGCACGTAGTTGCGGAACCCGTCGGCGCGCGGTTCGAGGACCCGGAACGACTCGACGTCGGTCTGCTCCTGGCTGGCGTCGGTGCGGCCCGGGTGGAACGGCACGGTCACCTCGACGCCCGCGTCGCGCGCGGCCTTCTCGACGGCGGCCGAGCCGGCCAGCACGATCAGGTCGGCGAGGGAGATCTTCGCGCCGCCCGCGTCGTTGAAGTCCCGCCGGATGCCTTCGAGGACGTTCAGGACCTTCGCGAGCTGGTCGGGCTGGTTGACCTCCCAGTTGCGCTGGGGCTCCAGGCGGATCCGGGCGCCGTTGGCGCCGCCGCGCTTGTCGGTGGCGCGGAAGCTCGCGGCCGACGCCCAGGCGGTGGTGACCAGCTCGGCGGTCGTGAGACCGGAGTCGAGGACCTTGGCCTTGAGGGCGGCGATGTCGTCGTCGCCCACGAGTTCGTGGTCGACGGCCGGCACCGGGTCCTGCCACAGCTGCGCCTCGGGAACCCACGGCCCCAGGAAGCGGCTGACCGGGCCCATGTCGCGGTGCAGCAGCTTGTACCAGGCCTTGGCGAAGGCCAGGGCGAACTCGTCGGGGTTCTCCAGGAAGCGGCGGGAGATCTTCTCGTACGCCGGGTCCACGCGCAGCGACAGGTCCGTCGTGAGCATGGTCGGCTTGTGCTTCTTGGCCGGGTCGTGGGCGTCCGGGATGATCGCCTCGGCGTCCTTGGCGACCCACTGCTTGGCGCCGCCGGGGCTGGTGGTGAGTTCCCACTCGTAGCCGAAGAGGATCTCGAAGAAGCGGTTGCTCCACTGCGTCGGCTTGTCGGTCCACGTCACCTCAAGACCGCTGGTGATCGTGTCGGCGCCCTTGCCGCTGCCGTAGGTGCTCAGCCAGCCCAGGCCCTGCGCCTCCAGCGGGGCGCCCTCGGGCTCCGCGCCCACGTGGCCGTCGGCGACCCCGGCGCCGTGGGTCTTGCCGAAGGTGTGGCCGCCGGCGATGAGGGCGACGGTCTCCTCGTCGTTCATCGCCATCCGGCCGAAGGTCTCACGGATGAAGTGGGCCGCCGCCAGCGGGTCCGCGTTGCCGCGCGGCCCTTCGGGGTTGACGTAGATGAGGCCCATCTCGGTCGCGCCGACCTCGGGGGCCATCTCCGTCTCGCTGACGTAGCGCTCGTCACCCAGCCAGGCGTCTTCCGGGCCCCAGAAGATCTCCTCGGGCTCCCAGACGTCCTCGCGGCCGAAACCGAAGCCGAAGGTCTTGAAGCCCATCGACTCCAGGGCGACGTTGCCGGCGAGCACGAGCAGGTCGGCCCACGAGATCTTCTGGCCGTACTTCTGCTTGACCGGCCACAGCAACCGACGCGCCTTGTCCAGGTTGGCGTTGTCGGGCCAGCTGTTGAGCGGCGCGAAGCGCTGACCACCGTCACCCGCCCCGCCGCGGCCGTCGTGGATGCGGTAGGTGCCCGCGGCGTGCCAGCTCATCCGGATCATCAGGCCGCCGTAGTGGCCGAAGTCGGCAGGCCACCAGTCCTGCGACGTCGTGAGCACCTCGGCGATGTCACGCTTGAGGGCCTCGACGTCGAGCTTGGCGAACTCCTTGGCGTAGCTGAAGTCCTCCCCGAGCGGGTTGGCCTTCGGCGAGTGGCTGTGCAGCACCGAGAGGTCCAGCTGGTTGGGCCACCAATCGCGGTTCGTGCGCGGACGGCCACCCGTCTTCGGGGTCGGCGAGTCGATCGCCGGGTTCTCGCTCTCGCTGCCGTGCGCGGTCACGGAGTCGTGCGCGACCGGGCAGCCGGCTGCGGCCTTCTGGTCCACGCCCTGAGCGCTCGGCTGGGGCGTTGCCTTGGGGTCGCTCATCTACTTCCTTCCAACAGGCGGTTCATCGGTGGTGTGTTCGGCCGCGCAGTCGGGGCAGGTGCCCCAAAAGACGACCTCCGCCTCGTCGACCACGAAGCCGTGGTCGTCGGAGGCGGTGAGGCAAGGCTTGTGGCCGACGGCGCAGTCGACGTCCGCGATGGCGCCGCAGGAGCGGCACACGACGTGGTGGTGGTTGTCCCCGACCCGGGATTCGTAGCGGGCGGTGACGCCGGCGGGCTCGATGCGCCGGACCAAGCCGGCGTTGGTCAACGCCCGTAGAACGTCGTAGACCGCCTGGTGGGACACCGTGGGGAGATCGACCCGTACCAAGGAGATCACCGTCTCGGTGTCGACGTGAGGGTGGTCGCGCAGCGCGGCGAGCACCGCCAACCGGGGTTTGGTCACGCGCAACGACACCGCCCGCAGCTGCGCCTCGAAGTCGGACGTCACAGGGCCATCTTAGAACTTATCTGGAATGAATCCAGATAACGTGTTTTAGACCACTGGGCACCCGGCACCGAGTTCGCGAGCAGGGCACCGTCGAGCCCGCAGAAGCCGGCTGCCGGCCTGCTCACCGCCCCGGCGGGCCGGATAGCACGGGGATCAAATCGCTTCCCGTTAGCGCGTCCGTTCTGGACACGTAGTGCATTGTGACCGGGCGCACGGTTTAACTCGGCGTGCTGATGGGCATGTGCGACGCCGGAGTTCGGTTGCAGAAGGGTGACCACGGCCAGGGCGGCGAGTGCGGTGAGGACGCCGGCTGTCCATGGGCGTCCTGGTGCCTCGTCTTCCTGGCCGTGGTCCTTGAGAACCACCTCCTGTCATGAACTGATGAGCATCGGCGGGAGGGAGGGTGCGGTGGTGCGCGCCGGTCGCCCCCGACAGCGGCGGTGCGCGTCGCAACCGCGGAAGGTGCGGTTTACGGAGTGGTCGTCAGCACCGCTCGATGCACCAGGCGTTGGTGATCATGCCTGCGCCCTGAAGGTAGGGGTGGGTGCTGAGGTTGGTGGTGCCGCGGCTGACCCAGATGTCGCGGAAGTTGGCGCCGTACCAGAAGTTCACGCGGATCTTGATGCTGTAGGCCGACCCGCAGTGGGTGTAGTACGAGTCCCACCGCACCCAGAAGCCGCAGTTGCGGTAGTCCGACGCGGACAGTTCGTTGAGGTCGACGTTCGGACCGTTGTGTGGGCCGTAGGGTCCGCCTTGGATCTGGGCGTCCGGTGCCGAGTGCGGCGGCTCCGTTGCGTGTGGCCGGGACTGGATCTGCGTCTCGGTGGAGGTGTCGGATCCGGCCGGTGCCATCTGGGCGTTGGCGTTGCCGGTTCCCAGCGCCAACGCCAGGCCGAGTGTGATCGCGAGTGTGGCGAGCACGCGCGCGATGATCGAACGGTTCAACTGGTTCCCCTGACTTGTGTGTGTGTTGGGTGCCGTGCCGCCGTCCTGCCTCAGGGGGGAGGAGGTTCGGGCGACGGCACGGCCGCCGGTCGCGGGTGCGGCCGGACGTCGTGGGCGGCTCCGTGCGAGTGGGCCGCGGTGGCGGGTCATGTGCCTGTCGTGTGGACGGCGTCGGCCCAGAAGGCGCGCCATGGTCCGCAGGACGTGGCGCCGACCGGTGGTATGTGGCCGGTGACGCGTGCCTGCTGACGGGTAGGGCGGTGCCCGTCGCGAGCCTGTCGCTCGCCGAGGTCGGCGATGGCGCCGGTCAGCTGGAAGCGCTGGCCGCTGCCGAGCACCAAGGACACGCAACCCGGCGGGTGCGCGGTCCAGTCGATCAAGCCGGATACCGTGATCGGGTCGCCGCGGGCCTGCGGTGGCGGTACGACCACTGAGGTGGCGGCATGCGGATCGGTCGCCGCGGTGCTTGGCGGTCCCTGTGGTGGAGCCGCCGGTTCCTGACTGTTGTCAGTTGCAGGGCCGCAGCCAGGCGCAGCGCAGAGAGTGCCGGCGGCGAACAGAACCGCGAGCACGCGGTCGGTTGCCCGGTTCACGTCTGTGCCCCGAACGGTGACCGGTAGCCGCGGGCCAGCCTCCCTCCGTCCTCGTCCAGCGGAGAAGGGCGGCGCAGCAAGGCCAGCGGCGGCCGTGCGTGGCGAAGGGCGACGGTGTGCACCACGGTGGCGGCGAGGATCAGCGAGTTCGGCTCCCGCATGCGCGGCATGAGCGCTTCGAGGATCGAATAGCCGCGCTGACGCTCGAAGCCCGCGCCGAGGACCCAGATCCGCGTCGCCGTCGGCTGGGCCCGCAGTACCGCGTAGATCTCGCCGGTGCGGGCGATGTGGCCAAGCGCCCATCGACCACACCGGTCGAGCTCGGGGCCGGCGGCGAGGTCGTCGTCGTCACCGTCGCGGCGCCACTGGGATCCGAAGGCCTCGACTCCGTCGATGGCGGGTACGGCCAGCCGGGTCGTGGTCGCACGCCGTGGGTCGACCGCCAGGAACTCGTCCTCGTTCAGGACCAGCACGTGGGCTGGTACCTCGGGGGACCGCTTCCACCCTTCGGCGGCGTCGTGCAGCGGGCCGCGGGGGACATCGAGAGCCGTGATCCAGCCTCGCAGCCGCTCCAGGTCCGTCTGGTCGTTCTGGGCCACGGTCACCGCTGTCAGGTGGTCGTCGGCGGCCAGCGCGAGCTCGTCGTGACGGCCGCTGCGCCGCGCCGTGGCCATGCGTTGTTCGGCGTCCTCGACGCGGTCGAGGCCGAGCGCGATCGACCGGCGCATCGCCGCCTCCAGGCGCAGCAGGTCGTTGGCGGGGTCCGGCGTCAACGTCACGAAGTCCCGCAGCAGACGGTCGGCGATCGCCTGCGGCACGTCGTCCACGCGGTGGCCCAGCTGCAACCACAGGCGATCGTCACCGTGACGCCAGCGTGCGCGCAGTTCCGATGGCATGACTTCCCCCCAACAACCGAGTCGCTGATTCGACAAAGCTCCTGACCTGACCATTCACGGCGCCCGTCCCCCAGGCGCAGTGAAATCGTCGGACAGTGTTCGCCAATGTTATTCCGCTTTCCGGAACATGTGGCGAGGCGTTGCGTTAAGACGATTGCACACGACCTCCGGATCTGTCACGAAATTGCTTGCTGTTTCGACGACTAGCGCGCTTGAGCTGGGCGTACACACTTGCCGGAGTTTCTCCCGGCGGAACGAGTTCCAACCCCTGAAACGCTCCGCTGTGCTCCCGTGGCGGCGACTTGTTTCAATGTGCGGAACTATGCTGGTTCCGATGCGTGGAATCCTTTGCGGCAAGGTGTTCGTGCGCTATGTTGCTCATGCGAAAGCCGCGTCCCCCTCCGGCTGCGAAACGTTCGTCCATGTCACATGCAGGGGGTTGTCCGTGTTTTGTTTCAGCGTCCGTGCCGAGGGCGAGCGTGCGCCGGCGGGGGAGCGGCGGCCAGTGTGGGTCGCGCGATTCGGTCGGCTGATCGCCGGCGGCGTCCTGATGGGTGCCGCGATCGCTGCTGTGGTGCGTGCTCGCGCCGGGATGCTGCCGTTGGACGTGTTGCACGCCGCCGTCAGCCACCACACGGGGTGGACGATGGGCGGGGCGTTCATCGCGACGCAGGCGACGCTGTTGGTCGCCCACGCGGCTTGGGGGATCCGCCCCGGTGTCGGGACGGTTGTCGCGGCAGTGCTGCCCGCGTTCGTGTGCGACTGGGTCCTGGCATCGACCAGCCCGCCCGTGTCGGGGTGGTGGCGGGCCGTGCTGCTGGTCGTGGGCGGGGGAGCGTTCGCCCTCGGCGTCGCTCTCTACCTCAGCGCAGGCCTCGGAGCGCTACCTCGCGACGGGCTGATGGCCGAGCTGCGCCGCCGCCGCCCGTGGCTTCGGCCGCGCACCATCCGCGTCGTCGCCGACCTCGCGTGTCTTGCGACCGGGTGGTTGCTGCTGGGCCTGGCCGACGCGGTCACCACCGGCGTCGTGGGCATCGGCTCAGTGCTGCTGTCGGTCGCCCTCGGCCCGATGATCGAACGCCTCGGCACGCTCCTCGGTCGCTCCAAGCGTCATCTCACTTCAGACCACCTCGTACGGCGTGCCGAGTTCGACGCCACGCAACCCGCTGGGGCGATGGTGCCGCAGGCCGACCGCATGGCGGCACTGCGCGCGCTCGTCGAAGATGCCGATGAGCCCGCTCTGTCACTGTGGCCTGCGCTGTTGTCACGCCCGCCGGTGTCCACAGTGGTCGGCCCCGCAGAACCCGCGGCGATGAGCCTCGAATCCTTCCTGGACTTCGCGCGACGCAACGGCGCCCCCATCATCTACGGCACCTACGTCGACGACGGTCCCGCAGACGAACTCGTGCCACTACACCAAGGTCTTGTCCTGCAGTACCCAGTCCCCGGCGGGGTCGTGCACTGCTGGAACGCCGTCCGTGACACACGGCCCCGACAACACGGCAGGCCC
Organism: Saccharothrix sp. NPDC042600; assembly: GCF_040647305.1. Classification (NCBI taxonomy): domain Bacteria; kingdom Bacillati; phylum Actinomycetota; class Actinomycetes; order Pseudonocardiales; family Pseudonocardiaceae; genus Saccharothrix; species Saccharothrix sp. NPDC042600. Next base: position 82,240 of record NZ_JBEZBW010000021.1, read on the forward strand.
GCCCGCCGTGCCGTCGACCCTGTGGCACCACCAGTGGAGGCGCCCGGCGGCCCTACAGGCGCCGTGACCGCGCTGAACCAGCTCACCTACCTGCGGCTCGCCCGCTGACGCGTCCGGCGTCAGCTCACCACACCCGAACTCGAGGGGGATCACCGATGAGAAAGCGCCTGTCCAGGGTCGCCCTGCTGTTGTGCGCTACCACGACCGCCGCCGCCTGCACCGGCGGCACACCCGAGTCAACACCATCCGGCTCGGCGCAGACTTCTGCCCACTCCGAGACCAGCGCGGCCATGAAGGCCATCCCGGAGAAGCTCCGGCCCACCGCGGAGGCGTTCGCCCGCTACCGCAAGATCGACGCCTGCGGACTGCACGACCCGGACGCCGCCGCAGCCGCGTCCGGAGACGGCAGCAAAGGCGACCGGATCATGCCCGAGAAGGACGGCTTCAACCACTGCACGCTCAGGCTGGCGAAGTCGGAGTTCAGCACCACCTGGACGATCTACCTGACCGTCGCCGACGAATTCGACGCCAGCCGTCGCCGCCAAGCCGCACCAGAACAGGTCGCGGGCATGGACATCCTGTTCCAGGAGGAAGGGCAGCCACTGCCCGCCTGCACGGTCGTCCGCCCTCTGGATGAAACCTACGCGATCGTGCTCGACGTCAAGCCCGACGACCGCTCCAACCCGGTGCGCCCGCCGTGCGACTTCGCCCGCGACTACCTCACCCGCATGGCCGAAACCTGGAAGAACCCGCCGCAACGGGGATCCGGCCGGACCGCCCCGGAGTTGCCGCTGGCGTTGCGGGACCCGTGCGACGCGGTCGCCGCCATCACCGACGACATGGGGCAGGGCGCACAGATCACCCCGCGAGAGCCCTACAAGTGCACCATCCAACCCGGAGCTCCCAAACACAAGGGCACCAAGACCGGGGTCGCCGAAACGACCGTCGTGCTCGGTGCCGACCAGACCCCGGAAGACCTCGCCAAGACCCTGCCCGACAAGTACAAGACCAGCCAAATCAGCGGGTTCACCGTCGTCTCCGGCGTTCTCGCGGGCACCTGCCGCAACTACGCGATCTGGGACGCCGCCACCACGATCATCGACGACAACCGCGACGACGACCCGGTGCCGTACGTCCAAGTCGTCCGCATCGACACCCCGGACTGCGACAGCGGACGAACCCTGGTCGAGAAGATCCTGACCAAGGTGGGCAAGCCGTGACCCGCACCCGCATCACGGCCGGCGCACTCACCCTGGCCGCGATCACAGCACTGACCGGCTGCACCACCACAGTCGGCGGCACCGCCCGACCCGGGAACACCCAGTCCGCGGCATCCGGACCAACCGTCTGCGACCGCAGCGCCGACCCCCAGACCTGCACCGAATGGCGACACACCGAACCCGCCACAGGCGAAGCACTGTTCCAGACGTGGGCCACCGACGAAACCACGTCCACCCACATGCTGTGCAGCGCGCTGGCAACGCAGCAGTGGGACCAGTGGCTCGGAACGGGGCACTACCGCTACATCGCCGACAAGACCTGGTGCCAACTGTCCTCCGCTGACAACCAGATCGTCGTCAAGCTCGGCCTCTTCGGGGCCTCGCCCCTTTCGGAGTACGCCACCAAGTTCCGGTCCAACCCCAGCATCGCCAAGTACGTCAAGGACCTCCGCCTCGCAGGCGTACCCGCGATCGTGTCCAACATCGCCATTGACGAGGACGGCAAAGGCCAAGAACGCGACCAACTCATCCTCGCCCCACACGGCGACGCCAACCGCCCCGGCGTGCTGCTGGTGACCCTGGAACTGCACCCGCCCCGCGGCAAGCCCAACGACGCACCCGTCGACCGCACCAAGCTCGGCTTCCGCGAACCACTGGTCCAAGCCCTGCTCGGCGCGCTCTTCCCGCGCTGACCAGCCCGACATCACCGGAGAGACCCGTGTCCAGCACCATCACGCGACGACTGCTGCTCGCACTCGCCACCACAACGACGCTCGCCGCCTGCACCTCCACCGTGACCGGCACACCCACACCACAAAAGGCCACGCACAGCTCGAACACCCAGACTCCCGCCACCACGGCGCCGTCCAGCGGTACAAGCCAGACACCCGGCAGCGGCAGGTCCATCACCCTCGGGGACCTGGACAAGCGAGTCGACGCCGCCGCCGTCGGCGCACCGTTCGACCCCTGCGCCGTCGGCTGGCAAGCCTTCCCCGAAGCAGTACGACCCACCAAGCCGGAAGCCAAACCCGTCCTGCGTCCACCCCGCGACAACGACCCTTTCGCCACGTCCTGCCGCTACGACAACGGAGACACCGTCACCGTCGAGTACGACGCCAACGGAAAGCCCACGACCAACACCGGCAAGGACTTCATCGTCATCGTCGCCTGGGCAAAACCCGAGCAGAACTCGGCCGACCCCAACGATTTCACCGGCTCCAAGCCCGCAACCTACGCCGGTAAACCCGGCCTGCTCAAACCCGGCACGGACAGCAAGGGCAACGCGATGTGCACGGCCATCGTCCAACTGGCCAACGGCGTCGCCGGGGTCTCGCTCACCAACGGCCGCTTCACACACATCGACAGCTGCACCATCGCCACAACCGTCGCCAACCACATCGCCTCGACCACGCCGTGAACGACCAGCAACCCGCGATCGGGTGCCTGTCCGGAGACGTCACGGTGATCCCCGCCCAGGCACCGCCTGTCACGGTGCAATCCACGTCGCCTTCCAAGGCGGTCACCACCGCACGGCCACAGCCCCACGCTGTCACCCGCTCGCGTGGCCTGCGGATGACGGCGGCGGTTGCCGCACTCACCGCCGTCATCCTCATCATTCGCGACACCGATGGCCCCAGCGCCAAGCACGAGGACTCGGTGACGGTAGCGACTACGGTGACCGTCTCCGCCATGGTGCCGCCTCCAACGGTGACCGCCACCGCCGACCCGTCCGCCGTCGCTCCGAATAGACCCAGCGACGATCAACTGGACACGTTGCCACTCGCCCTGATCGGCAACTCGCTCGCCGACGCCCCACCCGACCCCGACCCCACCGGCGACCCCGGCACCGAAGTCTTACACCCGACCAGCACCATCCCGGTGTACGACGCACCCGGCGGCACCGCCTTCACCCGCCTGCCACCGCTACAAGTCTTCACCCGCACGCGGGTACCGGTGATCGCCCGGCAACCCGGCTGGGCCCAGATCCTGCTCCCCACGAGACCAACACCCGACGGCATCGCCGCCAGCGGCTGGATCTACCTCGACCCCGCCATCGAACTCACACACAGCACCCGACGACTCGACCTCGACTACGACACCGGCACGGCAACGCTAGTCGCCCCCATAGCCCGCGCCGCAACGAAGACCCCAACTACGCACACCGGCACCCGGCCAGCCAACCGCACATTCATCGCCATCAGCGCCTACGACATCCCCGGCGCCTGGCTGGCCAGACTATGGCTGCAACTCACCACGACCCAACCACGCATCTGCACCACCTCGCCAAGCACCTTCACCGCGCCGGGACTTCCACCAGAATCTCCACTCGGCCGCCACGACGCCGACGGCTGCGTCACCCTCCCCGCAGCTCTCACCCCGGCCATCACGAAAGTCCAAGCCGGAACACTCATCCTCCCGCGATGAAAGCCACCAGACCGATCGGAACAGCACGATGCACGCCACTCCGACGACCACGACCGCACGGTGCAAAGCCCTGATCGACACCCTGAACTTCCCGCACCCGTTCAGTCTCAACAACTTCGTAGCCGAATTAGCAGAGCAGCGAGGACGGCCGATCAAGCTCATCACGAGACGGCAGATGGCAGCTCCACTCAGCGGAATGCTGATCAGCACCCGCGACCTCGACGTCATCTACCTGCCCCACACCATCTCTCCACTTCACGCGCAACACACCGTGATGCACGAGATCGGCCACCTACTGTTCAACCACCACAACACCGACCCCGCCGCGGCAACCGCTACCGAAGCACTGCGGCGGCTAGCGCCAACGCTGACACCGTCGCTCGTACGCCGCATCCTCGGCCGCACAGCGTTTGCCTCCCCGCACGAACGCGAAGCCGAGCTGTTCGCCTCACTCGCACTCGCCCATGTCACAGCCAAACACCCTCGCGATCGCACCCTCACCGCATCCGAGAGGCGAAGCCTCGACTGGCTCTGGCGACGGATGGTCACAGCAGTACCGCACGTGCGCGTGACTGACATCGAAAACGGCCGGCTCGCCGGTGTGGAACGTGCGCACTACCAGCTCTACCGACGCGTCATCGAAATCCATGACGCCCAGTTCACCCTGCGCGCTCGCGCTTCACCCGAAACTCCGAACTGGACCGGCGCGATCGCCCAGGAGCTGAACCGCGATCCAGCATCGGCGAACATCTACGCGGAAGTCGCCGACTTAGGCGCCACACCGGACGCCGACCGCGCTGGCCGCCGCCACCCTCCCGGAGTCGAGCCCATCCCGCTCCAACACTCGCCGACCGCGCCGAACCTGCTCTCGGAGGCGCGCCAGGTGGCCGCCATCGGCGCTGCACTCCGCAACCGGGAAGCACGATAGGGCGGACCGCGGGGCGATCTTGTTCTCCAGCCATGTGATCACGGCCTGCGCGGTGTCCAGCCCGGTTTCGGCGGTGAGCAGGACCGTGGCCATTCCTTGCGGAGCGCCGGCCGTCCGCGCAGCGGTGCGGGGTGCCACAGGTCAGTGGTTGGCGTTGCGTTGTCGGTTGCACGAGGCGGTGTCGGGGTCGGCGCCGGTGTCCGCCTGGCGGTCGGTGTACCCGGTGCCGTGCCAGTCCAGGCAGAGCACGGTCGCGTCGTCCTGGAGGCGGTCGCGGCAGGCGTCGCGCACCGCCCCGGTCAGCGCGCGTACGACCTCGCGGGGGTGCAGGTCGGCGGTGGCGCGGAGCAGCGCGGGCAGGTCCGCGCTGGCGGCGTTGCGCTCGACCATGCCGTCGGTGAGCAGCACCAGCCGGTCACCGGGGCACAGGTCCAGCCGCTGCACCCGGTAGACGCGCTCGGCGGAGACGCCGAAGAGCAAGTCGACCTCCAGCTTCAGCTGCTCGACCGCGCCATCGCGCAGCCGCAGCGGCGCGGGGTGACCGGCGTTGACCAGCTCGATCCCTTCCCCGCCCAGATCGACGCGCAGCAGCAGCCCGGTCGCCAGCGCGCCTCGACCGTGGTCGAGCAGCGCCTGGTTGGCCCGCTGGGCCTGTTCGGCCAGGTCACACCCGGCTCGACGGGCTCCGCGCAGGGCGCCGACCAGGAGGGTGGCGGTCAGGGCGGAGTCCACGTGGTGGCCGACGGCGTCGGTGACCGACAGGTGCAGCGTCTCCCGGTCCAGGGCGTAGTCGTAGGTGTCGCCGCCGATCTCGTCGGCGGGCACCAGCGCGCCGGCCACGGTGAACCGGGCCGCCTCGCAGCACGACGCCGAGGGCAGCAGTTGGTGCTGGATCTCCGCGGCCAGGCTCATCGGCGTGGTGCGGCGGCCGACGTGGTAGAGGTCGGTGAAGCGGCGATCGGTGACCATGATGTAGGCCAGCGCGTGCGCGGCCTCGCCCAACTGCGCCAGCGTCTCCTCGTCCAGGGTGGGCACGGTCAGCTCCAGCACGCCCACGCAGTCGCCGCGGTTGGTCACCGGCAGCACCACCCGCACCCCGTCGTCGCCCCGCTCCCGCCACGGCCGCTGGGTGCGCAGCACCTCCTCGTAGGCGCTGCCCCGCAGGCCGACCCGCTCCCGGTCGCACCCGTCCCGCCCGGTGGAGGTCAACCGCACCACCTGCTCGCCGACGAGGTCGACCAACAGGAAGGACACCTCGACGGCGCCGAAGCGCTTCTCCAGGTTCCGCGCGACGACCTCGACCGACTCCATCGGCGGCGCGCTCTCCGCCGCCGCCAGCAGATCACCCAACCCGACCCCGTCACCGTCCACGACCACCTCCCGCGTCCTGCCGGAGGTCTACCCGAAGCGACGGCGAACATCACCACGCCGATCGACGGCAGCGGAGGGTCGTCCGAGGCGCTCGCGACGGCCGAACCAAGTAGTGTTACGCGACGTGACAAGGCGTGCCCCCATCAGCACTGCTCCACTACCGGACCGCAGCTCGCTGCGGCTGATCCAGAGATCACTGGTCACCGCCAGTGATCGCGGACAGCGCGCGGGCTGAGAGCGCGATGACGGTCGGAGACGTCACGTCGGACAGTTCCGATCTACCGGACCTGGTCGACGACCTGGGCGTGGTGGCGTGGGAAGCGGACGTCGCCACGCGGCGCTTCACCTTCGTTTCCCGCTACGCCGAGGTGCTGCTCGGCTACCCCCTCGACCGCTGGTTCGACGGCTTGGACAGCCTGACGGAGCTGGTCGAGCCGGTCGATCGCGAGGAGGTCCTGCGCGCGTGGCGCGCCGGCGTCGCCCAGGACTACTTCGAGGTGGAGTTCCGCGTCGTCGCCGCGGACGGGCGGACGATGTGGCTGCGCTGCCGGGGGAAGGTCGTGTGCGACGACCGCGGTCGCCCCGTGCGGGCGCGCGGGATGCTGGCCGACGTCACCCGGCGCCGGGACGCCGAGCAGCACGACCGCTTCCTCGCCGACCTGGAGCAGCGGTTGCAGCGGTTGGGCGACGCTGAGCAGGTCATGGCGGTGGTGACCCGGCTGTTGCGGGAGCACCTGGCCGCGGATCGGTGCGCCTACGCCCGCGTGGAAGCCGACGAGGACCACTTCGTGATGAGCGGCGACCACGCCACCGGCCTGCCGTCGCTGCGCGGGAGGTTCGCGATGTCTGCGTTCGGCGAGGACGCCCTGCGGACCATGCGGGCGGGACGGCCGTGGATCGTGGCCGACGCCGCGCACGACCCGAGGTTGACCGGCGATGACCGCGACACCTACCAGCGGACCGGCATCCGCGCGGTGGTGACGGTGCCGCTGCTGCGCGACGGGCGGTTCGTCGCCGGTCTGGCGGTGCACCAGGCATCGGTGCGCCACTGGACGCCCTCCGAGGTCGAGTTGGTCTCGGTCGTGGTCGGCCGGTGTTGGGAGTCGCTGCAGCGGGTGCACGCCGACCGCGCCCTGCGCGAGAGCGAGCAGCGGCACCGGCTGCTGGTCGAGCAGGCCACCGACGCCATCTGGATCCTCGACCGCGACTCCCGGTTCGTCGAGGTCAACCCCGCCGCGTGCGCGTTGCTCGGCCGCACCCGCGACGAGCTGCTCGGCACGAGCGTCACCGACGTCGTGGTGTCCGGTCGGGACCCCGGTGCGCCGGGGCAGGACGCCCATCCGGCCGTCGGACGGGTGATCACCGAGGTGTGGCAGGTGCGGCGCGGCGACGGGACCGTGATCGCCCTGGAACTGAGCATCCAGACCACCCCGACCGGGACGCAGGCCATCGGCCGCGACGTCACCGAGCGGCAGCGCGCCGAGGCCGAACGCGAGGCGTTGCTGCGGCGCGAACACGAGATCGCCGAGGCGCTGCAACGCAGCCTGCTGCCCGGCGAGCTGCCCTCGCTGGACCGGCTGGCGATCGCGGCCCGCTACCTGCCCGCGTCGACGTACGCGCAGATCGGCGGTGACTGGTACGACGTGCTGGAACTCGACGCGGCGGCGGTGGCGCTGTGCGTGGGCGACGTCGTGGGCAAGGGCCCGTCGGCGGCGGCGGTGATGGGACAGCTGCGCACCGCACTCGCCGGTTACCTGCTCGACGGCCACTCCCCGGCCGCAGCGCTGGAGCGCCTGGACCTGTTCTCCCGGCGGGTCAACGGCGCCACCGGCAGCACCTGCGTCTGCCTGGTCTTCGACCGCGCCACCGGAGCGCTGCGCTGGTCGGCGGCCGGCCACCCACCTCCCCTCGTCGTCGACGCGGGGACCGCGCGGTCGCTCACCGGCGGCGGGGGAGCGGTGCTGGGCGCGGCGGGACGTCCGCGCTACGTCGAGCACTCCGCCGCCCTGCCGGTGGGTGCGTCGGTCGTGCTCTACACCGATGGCCTGGTGGAACGCCACGACACCACGGTGGACGAAGGCCTGGCCCGCTTGCTCGCCGTCGCCGGCGACGTGAGCGGCGCGGCGCCGCACGCCTTGGCCGACGCCGTCACCGACGCCCTGCTCGCCGACGGTCAGAGCGACGACGTGGCACTCGTCATCGCCCGGCACCTGCCCGCCCCGCTGCGCACCACGCTGCCCGCGCAACCGGCCTCGCTGGCCGTCATGCGCCGGGAGGTCGCCGCGTGGGCGAGTGCCGCGGGGTTGTCCGCGGACCTGCTGGGCGACCTGCAGCTGGCCTTGGGCGAGGCGGCGGCCAACGTCGTGGACCACGCCTACGGGCCGGGAACCGGCAGCCTGGAGTACGAGCTGGCCGCCAGGGACGCCGGCGTGCACGTCATCGTGCGCGACCACGGCCGGTGGCGACCGGTGCCCGCCGACCCCGGCCACCGCGGGCGCGGCATGCAGATCATCCGGGCACTGGCCGAGGAGGTCGCCTTCGACCAGCGCGAGGACGGCACCACCGTCGACTTCCACCTCGCGCCGGAAACCGGCGCCCCGCCCCCACCCGCGTCCGCGGCGCCGATCGAGGGGGAGGGCGCGCGCCTGCCGGCCGATGACCAAGGCGGCAGCACCGTCCGCGTGCGGTTGGTCGGCGAGCTGGACACCGCCACCGTGGAGCGGTTGCGCGCATCCGTGCTGCACAAGGTCGGCGACGCCGATGACCGCGTGGTCGAGGTCGACCTCACCGAGGTGACCTACCTCAGCAGCTCCGGCATCGCGCTACTGCTCGACGCCGCCGCAGCCGTCCACACCGGCCACACGCTGACCGTCCTGGTGACCGAAGGCTCCGCCCCCGACCGCGTCCTGTCCCTGTCCGGACTGCACGGATTGGATCCGGCCGGGCCACTCGTGGTCCGGCGGACCTGACGACCGCCGGCTGGTGGCAGCGCCGGACCGGTGTTTCGCAGACGGCGGGCAGGTCAGCGTCAACGGAGTCACACGCTGGGCTGATCTCGTCCCCTTCAGGAGGGTTCAGCGCGCCGTGAGGGGGAAGACTCGGGATCGGCGACGAGAACGGGGGCGGCACATGACCGACGACCAGTACACCCGGCAGGACCCGCGGCACCAGTACCCGCGGCCCGAGCAGCAGCGGGGCAGTGAGCAGCAGCACCCCGGCACGGACGAGGAGATGGCTCCGACGCCCGACCACGGCGAGCGGACCTACCGGGGCAGCGGCAGGCTGGTGGACACCAAGGCCGTCATCACCGGCGGCGACTCCGGCATCGGGCGCGCGGTGGCGGTGGCGTTCGCCCGTGAAGGGGCCGACGTCGTGCTGTCCTACCTGCCGGAGGAGCAGGAGGACGCCGAGGAGACCGCCGAGCTGGTGCGTCAGGCCGACCGGCAGGCGGTGCTCGTCCCCGGCGACCTGCGCACCGAGGACGCCTGCCGGGAACTGGTCGACCGGGCGGTGGGCGAGCTGGGGCGCATCGACGTCCTGGTCAACAACGCCGCCTACCAGATGTCCCAGGACGACGGGCTGCTCGGCATCTCCAGCGAGCAGTTCGACCGGGTGTTCAAGACCAACATCTACGCGATGTTCTGGCTGTGCAAAGCCGCCGTCCCGCACATGCGGCCAGGCGCGTCGATCATCAACACCTCCTCCATCCAGGCTTTCCAGCCGTCACCCGAACTGATGGACTACGCCGCCACCAAGGCCGCGATCGTGAACTTCACCAAGGCGCTGTCGGCGGACCTGGTCGACAAGGGCATCCGCGTCAACTCGGTCGCCCCCGGCCCCGTGTGGACCCCGCTGATCCCGGCCACCATGCCCGCCGAAAAGGTGGACAGCTTCGGCGGCCAAACCCCACTGGGCCGCGCCGCCCAACCCGCCGAACTGGGCCCGGTGTACGTCTTCTTCGCCTCCCAGGAGTCCAGTTACGTCACGGGGGAGGTCCTAGGCGTGACCGGCGGCCAGCTCCTGACCTGAGTCACCGACCGGCGTCAGCGGAGGCCGTTCCCAAGTCTCTCCACGGACTTGAGTCAACCCGGCTCATGTCGGGAACAATGTCACGCTCAACTTCGTCTTGTGAGGGACGCGCGCCGCCGAGAGGCGCACGTCCGTTTACTGCTCCGCCGCCTACGACCACGTGTGCAGCCCACTGGCCAGCCGGAGGGCCACTTCCGCTCGCAAAGAAGGCGCTTTTTGACCTGCCCTTTACCCGGCGAGTGGTCCCTCTCGGTTTGCATCCGTGTTGTCTTGGGTTCGACCGTCTGCGCCCCGCCGTCCATGTCGTCGGTGTCGAACGATCTCGGCCAGGGCGACGGGGGTTGGACCGTAGGAACGGATCTCCTGACACGACGGTGACCGCATGCCGCGTCTCCCCGCGTCTTGGTGATCTTGTTAACCAATCTTGTCGATTCTCATTTGTATGGCAGCGAATCGGGCACTGTGTTTGCCGACCGGTAGACGGCCCGAGTTTGCGGTTCGGTGTCGTGAGCGTCGTGCTGGTGGATGTTGCCGACTGACTGCGTTGGCGCGAGACCCGCTCTCGGGTGTTGCTTTTTGATTGATTCTGTGATGGATGGGCGACCTGCTGGTCGTCGAACGAGGGGCGGTTGACCACGGCGCGGCTTGCAGGGCTGATGTTCTGGTCTAGGTCCACGTGGCGAAACGTGCCGGATCCGGTGAAACCGGACCTCGTGCGGTCACGGCGACGATCATCGGAACGGGGGAGAAGGAGTTGGTCGACCTCACTGTCGACGCCGGTGCGCAGGATGCTGGCAGTGCAACCGCGATCACCGCGACCAACGCACACCCGTTCCGGGCGGCGAGTACGAACCGATGGGTCGCGGTAAGGGATCTCGCGCCTGGTGATCACCTCGTGTCGGCCGACGGAACCCAGTACCCGGTCCTGAAGGTCGAGAGGCGTACGACGACCAAGGTTTACAACTTCACAGTCGCTGGAATCCATACGTATCTCGTCGTCGTAGGCGTGGCATCGCTTCTCGTTCACAACTGCGGCGCGCCTACGCAGGTTGACGCCGAACTGGCGAGAAGTCGCGCACGAGGAGCTATCAGACTGTGCAAAACGACCCGCTAGGCAGGGACTGGGTCGGGCACTTCTCCGGATGACGGAGCAGGAGGCGTGGGAAGCTGGCCGGGCGTGTGGAAGATGGCCCGCGACAAGGCGAAGGGGCAGCGGTTCGCGCTCGTCGTCGGCGGCGGAGTGGTCCTGGCGGTCGCCGGGGCCACCGGCCTGACCCCGGTCGGGGACCGGATCGCGCTGGAGGGGGTGCTGCCCGAGGGGCACCCGCTGCGCGAGGCGTGGCTGGGTCGCCCGGACCCGGTGGAGACCGGGTCGCAGAACCCGGTCGCCTACCGCGAGCTGCCCGAGGAACGCCGGTTCGTCTACGGCCGTGCGCCTGCGGCTGCGGGCAGGAGGTCGACCGGGATCTCGTGCCCGGCCACGAGATCCGCGCCTCATTGCGCGGGTCAACACCCACTTCGACGGCTCGGTGCTGAGGATGTGCACCTGGATTGACGGCGTCATGGGCACCGCGGCGGCCCGGGCGAAGGACGCGCCGACCCCGACCGGCGACGCGCGCCCGGACGCGGTGGCCGCCACGGACCCGGAGCGGGGCGAGCGGCCGTCGGGGCCGGGTGGCCGGCGAGTGCCCCGGATGGTGATGATCGGGACGTCGGTGTCGTCGCCGTTGGTGAGTCGTTCCGTCCGGTACGGCCATCGTGTCGACTTCGACGGGGAGGCGGTGGGCGCCACCTCGTCCTCGACGAGGCGATGCCAGGTGCCGTGTCTGCCGTTGACGGGCTGATGGCCGTCGGTGATCCTCCAGCCGGCGGGCCAGATTGAGCGCTGCGCCGGATGTCGCGCGGTCGCCGCAGGTGAACCAGGCGTTCCCGGTGAACGTCGCCTTGCCGAACTGGGCGTGCCCGGTGAACGTCGCCTTGTCGAACGGGGCGTGGCGCGGTTGGCAGTGGTCGAATTGGAGGTCGATGAGAGTGGCGCCGGTGAGGTTGAGGTCGGTGTCGGGCCAGAAGGTCTGGTCCGGGTGGCGGGGGTCGGGGCCGGGGCGTAGGTGGTGGGCGAGGATGTGTTGGGCGGTGAGGCGGACCTCGCGTTCCTGGACGCGTTGGTCGTGGAGGGTGCGGGTGGGTTCGTCGGCGTCGTCCGCAGGCGGGTCGCCGGGCAGGGTGTAGGGCATGCGCAGGTAGGAGCACAGCACGTTGACCACGGTCTGACGCTGGTGGGGGTTGTCCTGGGCGAGGCGTTCCAGGGCGTAGAGCCCGGCCAGGCGGACCGGTGCCTTGTCCGAGCCGAGTTGTTCGGAGGCCTTGGTGTAGAGCTCGGTGACCCGGCGGTCGGCGGCGTCCTTCTCCGAGGCCTCGGCGACCCGCTCGGCGTGCGCCCGGTTGACCTCGGCGACCTGTTCGGCGTGGATCTGGACGCGTTCGCGCTGGGTCAACTCCAGTTCCTGGGTGCGTTGGCGGCGGGCCGCGAGGTACAGGGCGAACAGGCCGCCGCCGCCCACCGCGATGCCCGAGGCGGTCTTGACCGCGTCCATCTGCGCGGCGGCCTTCCGGTCCGGGTCGGCCAGGGCCAGGCCGTCGATCCACCGCCACAGCACCAGCAGCGTCAGCCCGGCCGCGGCCAGCACCACCACGGCGACCACCGGCACCGTCCACCGCGGCAGCGGCGGCCGGGGCGGACGGGGGGACGGGTCGGGTAACGGGGGAGTGGTCGCGTCGCTCACCACGCCATGATCCGGCCTCCGGGCGACCGCCCGGAACGACACGGCGGACCTGAGGTCCGGGTACCGGCCGACCGGACGCCGCTACACGGCGACCGGGCGAAGGGCGTGCCGAGGCCGACGGTCGCGCAGGGCGGCGACGAAGCTGGCGCGGGCCGCGGTGGCCGGCACCGGGCGTGGGCGTCTGTGAGCACCGGCCGGTGCGGCCGTGACGGCCTGGTGCCGACCGGACGATCCGGCCCGCCGGCACCAGGCCGTGTCGTGCGGTGAACGGTCCCCGCGCCAACAGGGAGCCGTTCGTCCCCTGATGCCCAGGCTGAGGCCACAGCTCGCTCAAGGGAGTCGACCCGTTCCCCGCAAGAGGCGCGTGTTACGAGATCGACCTGTCCGAGGGTAACGCGGCCACAGCGTGCACACGAGGCGAGACATCCTCGGTTGAACTCTTTTGGACGGCTTCTAGCTGCGGTTATGCGTTCCACAAGCACCGACGTCAGCCAGGGCGGATGGTCACTGCATCAATTCTTGGACGCTGTTGGACGGTTTTCGACCCTTTCGACTCCCGGGCGGTCGTCATTTTTCACCCGCACAATTCCGTGGTGTCGGGGATTGTCGTTACAGTTGTAGGTGATCCGGCGGGCAGCGCCAACTGCGCGGCGGAGAAGCAACATCAACTGGAGCTGAATCCCCAGTCCCGGGCTGAGGCCCCCGCGGCCGCCGGCACCCCCACGGGTGCCGGCGGCGCTGTACCGAGGGAGTTCGACGATGAAGCGACGGATGACGCAGACCTGCGGCCGGTCGGCCGCAGGCGCACCGCGCCGGGGATGCGCCGCGGCCGGCCGGTCGGTGACCGGCGCCGAGGTGGCGCTGGTGACGGTGGTGCTGGTGTTCGCTGCGTGGCTCCTGGCCACGCGCCACACCCCGGCGTCGGCGGGCGGGTTCGCGCTCGCCGTGGTGGCCGCGGTGATCGTGGTCTCCCGGGGCCGGCTCCCGCGGCTGAGCGGTGTGGTGACCAGGCTCGCCGCGCTCCCGGCCACGGCGTGAGGCGGCGGCGATGACCACCGCCGTCGCGACGTTGGACGGGGAACGTCACCCCGTGGACGAGTTCCACCGGTTGGTGGGCAGGGTGCTGTCGGTGAACCAGGTGCGCGCCACGGGCGCGTTCCTGGGCGCCTTGGACAAGCGCCTCCTGCTGACCTGGGAGTTCTACGCCACCATGCTGTTCGAGTTGGACACCACGGTCGAGGAACGACTCGCGATCCGCTCGGCCTGGGTCCAGGCGCAGGCCGAGCAGCTGCCCCACGAACCGCCGAAGTTCACAGCGGAACGGCGGAGGCGGAAGGCCTTGGCCGGGCAGGCGATGATCCCGTCCTTCGAGATGGGGTCAAGGGCCGGTGCGGCTGCCGCCTTTGTGCCGCCTGCAGGCCGGGAGCCTGCGGGCAAAGACGAGTCGGATCTTCCCGGCCTTCAGCCGATGCTGGACTCGGAGTTGCAGGCCACGACGGCCGAGGGGTTCGTGCGCCTGCTGGGCGACATCCGGCGACGCTCGGGGCTGTCGGTGCCGAAGTGGGCCCAGCGCGCGGGCGTGCCGCGAAGCCAGGCGTACTCGCTGCTGCGCCGGACGACCCTGCCCAGCAAACCGGAACAGGTGCAGGCCCTGGTCGTCGCGGCGGGCCTGCCGGCCCACCAGGTCCAGCGGGTCATGCGGCTGTGGAACGAACTGCACCAGCGACGCAGCGACCCGTTCGCCACCAACGACAGGCGCGGTAAGTGGTCCGGCCCGACACACGAGGGTTTCGGGCTGGTCGAGTGGAAAACTCGAGAGTGCCCGGAGGCTGGCCGGCCTGCCACGAACGTGTTCGTCTTTCCCCATCACCCCGACCTTGTCGGGCCGGACGGCGCGACCGCCGATCTGAGGCTGCCCGCCGTGCCGGTGTCGGAGGAGAGCCTTACCAGACTGTGGCTGCAAGTTTTCGTCGGCAGATCACCGGCCCGGCGCACGAGCACCTTCTCCCGTCAAAGGGCACGACGGCACCTGAGGAACAGCAGGAGTAGCAACTGACGGCTGGACCCAGATTGCCCGGAGTCGGCGGGCCCGGCTGGGGCAGGTACCTACGCGCCGCCCTTGCGCGAGCCGGGATCGTCGATCATCAGCACCAGTGTCGTCGAGCGGCGCAGGGTGGCGCGCCGAGGTCGGGCGCGCCGGTATGGACGGTCACGGCCGCCGCGCTGCGGTCGGGGGCGTCCTCCCACACCGGATCGAGCCGGTCCCACTGGAGCCGCAGCCACCTGCCGCCCGGGGCCGGACCGAGGTGTGCGGTCGGATGGTCGCCGAACTGGCCGCCGGCTGGGCGGCCAGTTCGCGCGCGAGCCGGGGATCGTGGGTGCCCAGCACGTGGTAGCCCCACGCCTGGTCGAGGTGTCGGAGTCGCCGGTATCGCACCAGAGGTGCACCCGTACCCGGCTCAGGTGGTGAACGGGGCCGTCGGGCCGGCGGATCGCGGGCAGTCTGGCGGTCACGGCTGGATGGTGCCAGCCTGGCGTTCATCCAGCCGGTCCGCACGCTCGATGAAGCAACTTATCTCACCATAAAACGACATTCCAAATCGTCGCACCTTCGTGCATCTCGTGGCAATCCCACCGCCAAAGGGTTGTCCGGATGTTGTTGACACTGTAGTCGACGTTGTTATTTCCAGAGCACATCCAAATGGTTCGATAAAAGGGTTTACCACCATTGACGAGTCCCGCATTAGCATAGCAGTGCGTTTCCCAAGAACCTACGCCGAGTGGGTCGAAACGGATTTTGAAGAAATCATCCCTTCCGGCGCACGGGACATGATTTGCAAGAGTTGAGATCTCGCCCGCCGAATGTGCGGGCTGAACTTTCCCGACAGCACCAGCGGTGATCAGGCTAGACAGGATGCTTGCTACCACCAGCATGAACACGATAATTGGACGTACGACCAACTTTCGCACGCAGAACAAGCTGACCTCCAAGGCTAGGTGATCACCTAGTGTGCAATTCAATTTTGTTTCAGGCCTGCCCTTGACGCAGCAAAGCTTACGAGTACTGCAATTATGCTACGTAAAACCAAGTTATCGAGTTGGCGCGCAATGGTCAACAGCGTCGCCACAGACGCCTGTTGATCCGAGGTACTCTACACGAACGCCTCAGCTTGCATGTACGCTCCGTGGACGTACCTTAGCCCATCAGGGCGATATGGCGCTCAATCAGTCCAGACATTCCGCAGCAGGTGTGCGGAAAACAACGTGAACAGGATTGGAGCTGGTCATCTGATTGAGTGCGGTGTCGCGCCAGTGGGCTATACACCGCAGGTCAGGTGCATTGTGGGCGGCGGCCGAAGCGGGCGGCTCAGGGCCGGCCAGCGACACCGACACCCTCACCCCGGGCTGCGACACGGGCACCGGTCAATCACACCATGTCCCGACCGCGATGGCGGTGCGGGAGGCCGGTTCACCACGGGACTGGCACGCGTCGAGGTCCTCTGCGGCCGGGCCTGCGGCTAGTCGTACTCCTCGGCCACGTTCTCGCGGATGCGTGCTAGGGCGCGGTGCTGGGCGATGCGGATGGCGCCGGGGGTGGAGCCGACGGCTTCGGCGGTCTCCTCCGCGGACAAGCCGACCACCACGCGCAGAAGCAGGATTTCCCGCTACTTCTCCGGTGGCACCCCCAGTAGGGTGGCCATCTGTCGGGACAGTTCACCGCCCAGGACGAGCGATTCGGGGTCGTGGTCCTGGCTGCGGGTGTCGGGTATCTGCGGCACGGGTTCGGTCGGGTCGTCGGCCGCGGCTCGGCGGGCTTGGGCGACCTTGTGGGCGCGATCCCGTAGACGAAGGCGAGCAGGGGCTGTTCCCGGTCGCGGAACTGGGGGAGCGCGGCTATCACGGCGAGCAGGACTTCCTGCGTGACGTCGTCGGCGGAGGAACCGAACGTCGCGTCGGAGGGCAGGCGTGCCTTGCAGTACCGGTAGACCAGCGGGCCAGACGCCTGTTCAGCGTGTCCATGTGGACGGGGCTCGCCATCACGGCGGAGACCAGATCGCGGTCGGTCATCACGACGGTGGAGCGGGGTGGGGGTGTCGTCGTCGTCCTCGATGGTCGGTGCGATTTCGCGCTCGATGAGGCCGTCCTCGACGGCGCGCCGGTAGAGGTCGATCTTCGTGCGGGCGGTGCGTCACCCCATCGCAAGCTAGGCTAGTGCTGCTGCGACGACGAGGTTAACCCGACTTTCCGAAAGTGGCGAACATTTCAGAGGTCGAAACACAACTGTCAGTGCCGTCTCACGGGTTCCAAGGTTCCCGCGATCCTTCAGTCGAAGGCGGAACAAGGTTCCACGCACTGAGTGGCTGTTTGTGAACTACCTCTGTGGGGCGAGTCGGCGGGTGGTGGTGCGGATCATGGCCCAGCGGACCATGGCCTCGTGGTGGCGTGGGAGGCGTTCGTAGTCGCGGGCGCAGCGTCGGTGTGAGGTGATCCAGGCCAGGGTGCGTTCGACCACCCATCGACGCGGCAGCACTCTGAACAATGATCCGCGTGGGCGTGTGACCACTTCGATGACCAGGTCAAGGGTGGTGCGGGCCCAGTCGGGGAAGGCTCCGTGGTAGCCGTTGTCGGCCCACAACAACGAGAGCCGGTCACCCGCGATGGCTCGGGCGCGGCGCAGCAGTGGGCGGGCGGCGCGTTTGTCGTGGATGTGGGCCGGGGTGACCAGCAC